>CAZVAB010000074.1:0-6994 GCA_964625045.1 uncultured Oscillospiraceae bacterium
ACGAGCCCATCTGGGCCATCGGCACCGGCCGTACCGCCACCCCCGAGCAGGCTGAGGAAGTCTGCGAGCTGATCCGCTCCGTGGTGCGCAAGCTGTACTCCTCCAAGAACGCCCGTGCCATCTCCATCCTGTACGGCGGCTCCATGAACGAGAAGAACGCTTTCGAACTGCTGGCTCAGCCCGACATCGACGGCGGCCTGATCGGCGGCGCTTCCCTGGTTCCCGAGAAGTTCGTTAAGATCATCGAGGCAGCCAACCAGCCCACTGTTTAATTTTCGATTTTTCATGGGACAGATGCGCTCTCGCATCTGTCCCATGAGAGTTGACAGTTGACAATTGACAATTGACGCGCCCATCGCTGTCAACTGTCCACTGTCAACTGTCAATTTCTTTTTCCAAGAAAGAGGGATATTCGTGAAAACATTATTGCTTCCCGCCCAGGCCGCAAACACCCCGTCCGTCGCCGCGGAGCTCATCAAGAACGGAGAACTGGTAGCCATCCCCACGGAGACCGTCTACGGTCTTGGTGCCAACGGCCTTTCGGAAGATGCGGTGGCGAAGATCTTTCTCGCCAAGGGCCGTCCCCAGGATAATCCCCTGATCCTCCATGTGGCGGACGCCAAGGATATCGAAAACTTCTGCCACTCCATTCCAAAAGCCGCATACGATCTGGCGGATGCTTTCTGGCCCGGCCCCCTGACCATCGTGCTCCCCGCCCGGGACACCGTGCCCAAGCGCACCACCGGCGGGCTGTCCACCGTGGCCGTCCGGTGCCCGGACAATGCTGTTACACGCCAGATCATCCGTCTGGCAGGCTGTCCCATCGCCGCACCCAGTGCCAACATTTCCGGTAAACCCTCCACCACCACCGCCGCCCACGTGCTCCACGATCACGACGGAAAGATCGCCGCGGTCGTGGATGGCGGCCCCTGCCGGGTGGGTGTGGAATCCACCATTGTGGACCTGACGGACGCACGTCCCCGGCTCCTGCGCCCCGGCGGGATCACCCCGGAACAGCTGATCGCCGTGCTGGGCGATCTGGTGGTGGACAAGGCCGTGACTGCCCAGATCGACAAGGATGCGGTGGTCAAAGCCCCCGGCATGAAGTACAAGCACTACGCCCCCCAGAGCGAGGTGGTCATCGTCTCCGGCAGCCGGGAAAAAGCCGCCGCCTATATTCATGCGCACTTTGCCCCCCATGACCGGGTGCTGTGCTTTCAGGAGGAACTGCCCCTGTACAAACACTGCAACCCCCTGGCCTATGGCTATGAAGCGGATGTTTCCACGCTCAGTGCCGGCCTTTTTGCCGCCCTGCGGGAGCTGGACGATCCGTCCATCCACAAGATCTACGCCCGCTGCCCTGTGGGCGGGGGTGTCGCCTACGCCGTGCAGAACCGGCTGAAGAAAGCCGCCGCTTTCCACATCATCGATGCGGAGGAAGAAGCATGATCCTCGGCATCACCGGCGGCTCCGGCTGCGGAAAAACCACCCTTTTGAACCTGCTCCGGGATCTGGGCGGCACGGTTTTGGACTGCGATGCCATTTACCATGGGCTGCTGCGCCGGGATGCTTCCCTGCTGTCCGCCATTGAAGCCCGTTTCCCCGGCACGGTGGAAAAAGGCACCCTTGACCGGAAAAAGCTGGGCAGCATCGTCTTTGGGGACGAAAATGCACTGCTGGATCTGAACCGCATCACCCACCAAGCCGTGAAAGGGGAAGTCCTGCGGCAGCTGGCGGCAGAACCGTCCCTTGCCGCCATTGATGCCATTGCCCTGTTTGAAGGGGAGCTTGCGCCCCTTTGTGATGTGACGGTGGCGGTGACCGCCCCCCTGGAGACCCGGGTGCGGCGGCTCATGGCCCGGGACGGCATCACGGAAGATTATGCCCGCAGCCGCATCCAGGCCCAGCATGACGACAACTGGTTCCGGGAAAAGTGCGACTACCTGCTGGAAAATAGCGGCGATCTGCAGGAGTTCCAAACAATTTGTCTTGCGTTTTTTCGCCAAATCGGTATAATAAAAGAAAACCGTAAAGGAGAGGATCAATTATGACCAACGAAGAACTCCGCGACTCCCTGCTGATGGCACCCAAGAATGGCTTTGCCCAGATCAGCCAGGAACAGCGGGCCGAAATGAACGACTACTGCGCTTCCTACGCCGCATTCATGGATGAATGCAAGACCGAGCGGGAAGCCACCGCCTGGGCTGTCCGGGAAGCGGAAAAGCACGGCTTCAAGCCCTTCACTGTGGGCATGGACGTGAAGCCCGGTGACAAGATCTACTACAACAACCGGGACAAGTCCATTGCTCTGGCTGTCATCGGCACTGAATCCCTGGGCTGCGGCATCAATATCTGCGCCGCCCATGTGGACTCCCCCCGGATCGACATCAAGCCCAACCCCCTGTATGAAGACTCCGAGATCGCTTATCTGAAGGGCCACTATTACGGCGGCATCAAGAAGTATCAGTGGACCACCATTCCCCTGGCGCTCCACGGCGTGGTGTACCGCAAGGACGGCTCTCTGGTCACCGTCACCATCGGTGAGGATGAGAACGATCCCATCCTGATGATCTCCGACCTGCTGATTCACCTGGCAGGCGACCAGATGCAGAAGACCGCCGCCAAGGTCATTGAAGGCGAGCAGCTGAATGTAATCTTGGGCACCGAGCCTCTGGAGGGCGAGGGCAGCGATATGGTCAAGCTGCACATTATGAAGCTGCTGAACGAGAAGTACGGCCTGATTGAAGAGGACTTCCTCTCCGCCGAGCTGACTCTGGTCCCCGCCGGCAAGGCCCGGGATGTGGGTCTGGACCGCAGCCTGATCGCTGCCTACGGTCACGACGACCGGGTCTGCTCCTACGCCGAGCTGCACGCCCTGTTCAACGTTGAGAACCCCGCCAAGACCGCTGTCTGTATTCTGGCAGACAAGGAAGAGATCGGCTCTGTGGGTATCTCCGGTATGCAGAGCCACTTCTTTGAGCATTTCATTAGCAATCTGTGTGATGCTCAGGGTGTGAAGCTGGAAAACTGCTTCGCCAACTCCTTCTGCCTGTCCGCCGACGTGTCCAACGCCTTCGACCCCAACTGGCCCGAGACCTGCGACCGCCGGAACAACTCCAAGCTGAACTATGGCGTTGCCATCTGCAAATACACTGGCTCCCGGGGCAAGGGCGGCGCCAGCGACGCTTCTGCCGAAGCCATGGGCCATATCCGCTCCACCTTCCAGAAGGCCAGTGTCATCTGGCAGATCGCAACCCTGGGCAAAGTGGATCAGGGCGGCGGCGGCACCGTGGCGGCTTACATGGCAAACCGGAACATCGTCACCGTAGATGCGGGTGTCCCTGTTTTGAGTATGCACGCGCCGCTGGAACTGGTTTCCAAGTTGGACTGCTATGAGACCATGCTGGCCTGCAAGGCCATCTACCTGGCATAATGATATAAAAAAGGGTGCGTTGCAGTGATTTTGCAACGCGCCTTTTATATCCATTCCACCGTGGGCATCATCCCCCCTTTTCGGGGTTGTCAAAGCAATGAGAAACTGCTATAATGGCCTCATATTTATCCATCCAAATTTCAAGAACGAACTAGATTTTGGGAGGCTTTCTATGAATATCATCATTGCGGGCGACGGCAAAGTGGGTTCCACTCTGGCCCGCCAGCTCTGCGCTGAAGGGCATAACATCACCCTCATCGACTCCAACCGCCATGTGCTGGATCACAGTCTGGAACGTCTGGATGTCATGGCGATCCAGGGCAACTGCGCATCGCTGCCGGTTTTGCAGCAGGCGGGCATCCAGGATGCTGATCTTCTGATCACCGCCACCAATGCCGACGAGATCAATCTGCTGTGCTGCACCACCGCCCACGGCATCAATCCAGATCTTCACACCATCGCCCGCATCCGTAACCCCGACTATACGGAGCAGATCTACGCTTTGCGGGATGTGTTTGCCCTTTCCATGGCGGTCAACCCGGAAAAGCAGGCCGCCACAGAGATCGAGCGGCTGCTGAAATATCCCGGCTTTCTCCGGCGGGATGTGTTCGCCCGGGGCCGTTCCGAGATTGTGGAGCTGCGCATCAGTGCGGACAGCACGCTGTGCGGTGCGGCACTGATGGACCTGCCCAGTATCATCAAATGCCGGGTGCTGATCTGCGCCGTGGTGCGTGACGGCAAGGCACTGGTCCCCAACAGTGGTCACTTCGTCTTCCGGGAGAATGACCGTATCTTCGTCACCGCCCCCACCAAAAATCTGACCACCCTGCTGAAAAATCTGGATATCCCCACCCACCGGGTACGCAAAGCGCTGCTGTGCGGTGGCGGCCGGGTGAGCTATTATCTGGCATTGGCGCTGGCCAAAAGCGGCATATCCGTCAAAATCGTGGAAAAGAATATGGACCGCTGCCGCCAGCTGTGTGAGCAACTGCCCGATGTGGAGATCATTCATGGCGATGCCAGTGATTTGGAATTTCTGGAAAGCCAGCGGCTGCGGGACAATGATGCCCTGGTCACTCTCACCGGGGAAGACGAGATCAACATGATCGTCTCCCTGTACGCCAATTCTCTGGGCATCCCCCAGGTCATCACCAAGCTGGGCCACACCGGAAACCGGAAGATCCTGGACACCCTGAATCTGGGCAGTGTGGTCTGCCCCAAGGAATCGGTGTCCAACAGCATCGTCCGCTATGTCCGGGCCATGCAGAACCAATCCGGTGCTGCCATTTCCGTCCACGCCATTGCAGATGGGCTGGTGGAAGCCATGGAATTTCTGGTGGAGGAAAACACCCCCGGCTGCGGTGTGCCCCTGAAAAACCTGAACCCCAAAGCCAATATCCTGATTGCCAGCATCACCCGGGGCTCCGTCACGGAGATCCCCAACGGCGACTCCGTCTTCCACCCGGGAGACTCTCTGGTGGTAGTCACCACCGACCGGGGCAGCGTGCGCCACTTGGGTGACATTTTCGCGTAAGGAAGGGACCGCCATGAACTACAAAATGATGGGCCGATTCATCGCCCAAACCCTTTCTGCGGAGGCCATCTTCATGGTCCCCGCCCTGCTGATCAGCCTTTGCTCCCGGGAGTGGATGGCTGCCCAGAGCTTTCTGGCGACCCTTTTGGTGGCAGGTTCGCTCATCTGCCTGCTGTTTCTCCTCTGCCGGGGCGCGCCCACTGCTTTCGGTGCCAAGGAAGGTCTGGTGTGCGTAGCCATCAGTTGGGTGGTCATGAGCCTTGTGGGCTGCCTGCCCTTCTGGTTTTCCCGGGAGATCCCCAGCTATGTGGATGCCTTTTTTGAGATCGTTTCTGGCTTTTCCACCACCGGTTCTTCCATTTTAGCGGATGTAGAGTCCCTGTCCAACGGCATTTTGTACTGGCGCAGCTTCAGCCACTGGCTGGGCGGCATGGGTGTGCTGCTGTTCGTCCTTGCCTTTTCCCCCAGCTCCGGCAGCGGCTCTACGGTGCACCTGCTCCGGGCAGAAAGCCCCGGCCCGGATGTGGGCAAGCTGGTGCCCAAAATGCGGCAAACTGCCGCCATCCCCTACATCATTTACATCGTGCTGACCATTTTGAACATCGTTTTTCTGCTCCTTGGCAACATGAGCCTGCTGGATGCCGCCTGTACCGCCTTCGGCACTGCCGGCACCGGCGGTCTGGGCATTTACAACGACTCCATGGGCTCCTGTAGCCACTATATCCAGACCGTGACCACGGTGTTCATGGCCCTGTTCGGCATCAATTTCAGCTGCTATTATCTGCTGCTTCTGCGGCAGTTCAAGAGCGTGTTCAAAGATGAAGAACTGCGGCTGTATCTGGGTGTGATCTTCGGTGCCATCGTGCTGATCGTGCTGAACATCCGCTCCTTTTACGGCTCTCTGGGCGAAACCATCCACCATGCCGCCTTTCAGGTGGTGTCCATCATCACCACCACCGGTTACTCCACCTGCGACTTTGACCTGTGGCCCAGCTTCTCCAAAACGGTGCTGGTGCTGCTGATGATCGTAGGTGCCTGTGCCGGCTCCACCGGCGGCGGTCTGAAATTCTCCCGGCTGCTGCTGATTTTAAAAGCCGTGAAGCGCAACATCAATCAGCTGATGAATCCCCACCGGGTGCAGGCCATCCGCATCAGTGACCGGGTGGTGGAAGAAAAGGTGGTGGACAATGCCAACGCCTATTTTGCCGCCTATGTGCTGATCATTTTCGTCAGCTTTTTGATCATTTCTCTGGACGATTTCACCATCGGGACTAATTTCACCGCCGTTTTGGCCTGTGTCAACAACATCGGCCCCGGCCTGGAACAGGTGGGACCCGCCTGCAACTTCAGCCAGTACAGCGCCTTGAGCAAGCTGGTGCTGTCCTTTGATATGCTGGCAGGCCGTCTGGAGCTGTTCCCCATGCTGGCGCTCCTGTCCCGCCGCACCTGGAAACGGTAAAAAGAAACTGCTTGCTTAGTCGAATGTCCATAAAACAGTCGATCCGACCTATGGTTACGATCATAGGTCGGATTTTCATATCCATGTATAAATTGACTGACAGCAAGTCCAGAGCAGATAACCGCACAAGCCAAGCAAGGGAGCGCAGTCACCTTGCGGTCACCAAGTGACCGGACTTTCAGCAGATCGATAAGGTGACATTTTCAAGTATTCTAACCTTCTATCATTCGGTACACCTTTTCAGACCAATCCCAAATATCTTTGCAATCATTCTCAACATAAATGACCCTATCTTTTAACTCATAAGGTATATGCGATTCCAATTTCGCTCTTAATTTCATCGGAACTACAATTTTGTAAACCCAGTCTTTCAGTATTATTTCATCCTTCACTTTCATAGGAAGCACCCCATCGCACACCGTATTGGGATGCTTTAATAGTTGCTCATATTTGAAACAAAATCTCACCCCAGGATTAAAATGCACACTCAAATCATCTTCATTGGGGAAACGGTCTAAGGAAACTCTGATTTAATCCCCCCTACCAAATCCGCCCCATCTATGGTATA
>CAZVAB010000075.1:0-6973 GCA_964625045.1 uncultured Oscillospiraceae bacterium
CCGTACGCACGGTGGTGTGAGAGGTCGGGGCTATTTAGCCCCTCCTACTCGATTTTGTGGCTACCGCTCCTTTGAGAGCGGGTATTTTTTAAGCCATCAGGGGCTTGATCTTTTGCTTGTAGATCCGGGCGTACAGGAGCAGGGAGACCGTCAGGCTGATGACCTCCGCAATGGGGAAAGCCCACCAGACATGGACTACCTCACCGGTAAGGCTCAGCAGGTATGCCACAGGCAGCAGCACCAGCAGCTGGCGGCAGATGGAGGTGATGGTGGAGTAGATACCGTTGCCCAGAGCCTGGAAGCTGGCGCTGACGGCGATGCCAATGGCGGCCAGGGGGAAGTGCCAGCTGATGATACGCAAAGCCTTGACACCGATGCGCAGGAATTCATCACTGGGGTTGAACATTCCCAGGAGCGTGTTGGGTGCCAGCTGGAAGATCAGAAGGCCCAGGACCATGACGATCAGGGCGGTGACGGTGGCCAGCTTCAAGGTGCCGGTGATGCGCTTGGAGTTCCGGGCACCGTAGTTATAGGCCATGATGGAAATGGTGGCGTTGTTGATGCCGAACAGGGGCATAAAGAAGAAGCTCTGGAGCTTGTAGTAGATGCCGAACACGCCGGTGGCGGTCTCGCTGAAGCCCTGGAGGATTTGGTTCATGGCGAAGTTCATCACGGAGCCCACAGCCACCATCACAACGGAAGGGATGCCCACGGTGAGGATGGGGAGCATGGAGGAAGATTGGGGCTTGAGGTATTTCAGCGCGAACTGCACCTCGGGGTTGCACTTGAAGTTGAAAATGACAGCCAGGATCGCAGCCAGCCACTGACCGATGACGGTGGCCACAGCGGCACCCGCAAGGCCCATGGCGGGGATGCCCAAGGGCTCAAAGCCGAAGATGAACAGGGGATCCAGAATGATGTTGGCAACAGCACCGCTTCCCTGGGTGATCAGGGTGTAGAAAGTGCGGCCGGAGGACTGGAGCAACCGTTCTCCCAGCACTTCGACAAAGATGCCAAGGCTCAGGGCGCAGCAGATGGAAAGATAGTCCGTGCCGCCGTCCACGGTCTCCTGGACGGTGGACTGCATTTCAAAGAAGGGGCGGGAGCAGAAAATGCCAAACAGCAGGAACAGCACTGTGGTGATGCCCACAAGGACGACGCCGTTGCCGGCGGCGGAGTTGACGTGCTCCTGGTCGTGTTCGCCCAGGGATTTGGATAAGATCGAGTTGACACCAACACCAATGCCAGTGGCGAAGCCGATGAGGATATTCTGCACCGGGAAGGCCAGGGACAGGGCGGTGACGGCGCTTTCGGAGATCTGGGAGACATACAGACTGTCAACCACATTATACAGCGCCTGGACGACCATAGCCATCACCATGGGCAGGGCCATATTCAGCAGCAGCTTGCCCAGGGGCATGGTGCCCATTTTATTCTCTCTCAGGGAAGGGGTCGTTGTTTCCATAGGGATTCCTTTCTTGGTGGGAGTTGGATTTTTTCAATAACCTTACTATTATACTATATCTGTGTATGTGTTGCAATAGCGACGGGCAAAAAAGTCCCAGGCTCTTATTGAGCCTGGGAGCTGGATCTCCAGTAGGAACTGTTGATGTCCTGGGAAGTGGCCAGGTTGGGAAGCATGGCGCGCAGTGCGGGACTGGAAAGAATGATCCGCCGGGCGCACAGGTAGTGGTTTTGGAAGTAGCGGTTGCTCAATTCCACCACGGAGACACCGTGATCGCCAGCGTGGATCAGCTTGCCGTTGCCCAGGTAGATGCCCACATGGGTGGCCAGCGTGCCGGCGTTGGTGGTGTTTTTAAAGAAGATCAGGTCGCCGCACTGGAGATTGTCCTGACTGACGATAACACCGTCGGACATCTGGGGTGTGGCGGTATAGCGAATGGAGTAACCTGCGGCGCTGTAGACCCAGCGGGTCAGACCGGAGCAGTCGATGCCGCGGCGGGAATAGCCGCCGGAGACATACCGAACTCCCTGCATGGACAGTGCCTCTGCCCGGACCGTTTCCCGGAGGGTGAGCACCTGCTCCTGGGTGACGGCGGGGAGATACTTCGCTTCGCTGGATGTCGGGTCGGAGGTGACATAGTATTTGCCATCCGCCTCCTGGGTGACCTGGGTTTTGGATATGTAGCCCTTCATTTCGAAGCAGTCGATTTTATAGAAGCTACCGCTGGTGCCCAGAACGGTCACTTCCGTGCCGTCCTCCAGGCAGCCGATGACGGTGCTGGAATAGGATGCGCTGTAATGAATGGTGCTGACCAGACGGTCCGCAGCCTGCGGTGCATTTTCGGTGTCCACCGTAACGGAGGGGGCGGTCACATTGGGGATCGCCGCAGAGGTGAAGCCCAGAGCGGAAGCGGAGCCGGCGAGGAGGCCGACGCAAACGCCGCAAGCCACAAGCCCTGCCAGGAAACGGTTCAGACCTTTGAAATGGTGCATGATTGGAAGTCCTTTCCAGAATGGTAACAAATCGTATTTAAAAGTTACAATCTGGTTACGAATTATAGCACTTTGGTGACAATTTGTCAAGGCCTGAACAAGAGAAAAAATCGCAAAAATACTGAAAAAAGTGAGAAAAATTCAAAAAAGGTGACATAATTTTCGAATTTTTTGGCAAAAAGTAAACATAACGCCGCTGCGGTGACCCGCAGCGGCGTTATAAATCAGCTGTTACAGATACTTTTTCATGCTCTCGGAAGCACAGGCGGGATCATCGGAAATGGTGATGGTGATGTTCATGTTGTTGGCAGCGGCGAAATCGGCGCACCATGCAACGAAAGCCTCACCGTTGGCACGATCCGTGCCGATGGTCTTATAAAGGTTGTCGATGTACACATTGGTAATATCAAAATTGCCGGCGTGCAGACCACTCAGGAAACCCTTGAGCATATCGCTGTTGCTGATGGCGTATTCCTGGGAGTCTACCAGGCGGACACGATAGTTCACATCGTAGGTCAGCTTCTTGCCGAACTCAATGCACACCACATCGCCGCTGGCTTGTTCCAGGGTGCTGTTGATGGAGTCAATCAGCTTCTTGGTCTTACCGGAGCCCTTCAGGCCCATAATCACATTAATCATCGGAATCGTCCTCCTTTGCTCGCCATTACTGGCTGTATGGTAATTCTACCAGCTTGGAACGGAATTTGCAATAGCTAATTTATGAATTTTGCAATAAAATTTTATTTTTCGTAACCGGGCTTGCCCAACAGCTGGAACATATTGCGCTTATAGAACTCCACACCGGGCTGGTTGAAGGGGTTCACGCCCAGCATATAGGCGGAAACGCCGCAGGAAAGCTCCATGAAATAGAACAGTTCGCCCAGCTTTTCGTCGTTGAGTTCCCCCATGTCCATGGTGATGACGGGAACGCCGCCGTCCACGTGCGCAGCCAGGGTGCCCTGGTATGCCTGTTCGTCCACGAAGTCCAGCTGCTTGCCAGCCAGATAGTTCAGACCGTCCAGGTTCTTCACATCGGAACCGACCACAGCTACCTGCTCGGGGGCGCTGAAGCGGACCATGGTCTCGAAGATGTTCCGCTCGCCCTGCTGGATCATCTGGCCCAGAGAGTGCAGGTCAGCGGTAAATTCGGCGCTGACGGGGAAGATGCCCTTGCCGTCCTTGCCCTCGGACTCGCCGAACAGCTGCTGCCACCAGCCGCCCATCATGCGGAAGCCGGGCTCCCAGGAGGCCAGGATCTCGGTGCACTTGCCGTTGCGGTACAGCAGGTTCCGCACACCGGCGTACAGCCACACGGGGTTTTCAAAGGAGCGGACATAGTTATACTTTTCCATGGCCTCGGCGGCACCGGTCATGACCTTGCGGATGTCAATGCCCGCAACGGCCATGGGCAGCAGGCCCACGGGGGTCAGCACGGAGAAACGGCCGCCGGCGGCGGGGGGGATCACGAAGCTCTCCCAGCCTTCCTCGTCAGCCATCTGGCGCAGAGCGCCCTTGCAGGGGTCGGTGATGGCGTAGATGCGCTTCTTGGCACCGTCGGTGCCGTACTTGCGCTCCAGCATCCACTTCAGCGCCCGGAAAGCAATGGCGGGCTCGGTGGTGGTGCCAGACTTGGAGATCACAGCCACGGAGAAATCCTTGCCCTCCAGCAGGCGCTGCAGCTCGTTCCATGCCCGGGTGGACAGGGTGTTGCCGGCAAAATAGATCTGGGGATCACCCTTGCCCTTGCTGATGTTGCGGTTGCTGCCCTGGAGCAGCTCGATGGCGGCACGGGGACCCAGATAGCTGCCGCCGATGCCGATGACGACGAACACATCGCTCTCGGTGCGGATGCGGTCAGCGGCCAGCTGGACGCGCTTCATTTCTGCGGTCTCTTCCTTGGTGGGCAGGTTCACCCAGCCCAGGAAATCGTTGCCTTCGCCGGTGCCCTCGGTGAGGGTGCGGTGGGCGGCGGCCACTTCGTGTTCCACAGCCAGAAGATCCGGCAGGGACAGCTGACCCCAGACATTGGAAATATCAACTTTGATCATTTGGATCAGTCCTTTCATTTTGCATACTTTGCTTCATATATGTTACCGCAAAACGCACCCAAACGCAAGTGTAAATCAAAAAGTTTTGAAATTTTCTGTTTGCGTAATAAGTGTTGACAAAATGGGGGACGATTTAGTATAATGTTCCATACAATCCACAAAAGCTGTGAAAAGGAGAGTACGCCTGCGGAAGCGTTCAGAGAGCCCTTGGTCGGTGAAAAAGGGTACGCATGATGGGGCGGAACATGGCCTTGGAGCTGGAATGGCGATAGGTAGTCATTCCCGGGTGCGCCCGTCAAAGCGTTTTGAGGCAGAGCTTCTCTGCGAAACAAGGTGGTACCGCGTCGATTTCGTCGCCCTTGAAGTTTTTCAAGGGCGGTTTGTCATTTTTAGGAGGAAGAATTATGTGTGAAAAGTGCAAGGGGAAGTTTTATATCACCACCCCCATCTATTATCCGTCTGCCAAGCTGCATATCGGCCATGCCTACTGCACCGTGGCAACGGATACCATGGCCCGGTTCAAGCGGCTGCAGGGCTATGATGTGCTGTTTCTGACCGGCACCGACGAGCACGGTCAGAAGATCGAGGACAAGGCAAAGGAGGCCGGTGTCACCCCCCAGCAGTATGTGGACAACATCGTGGAAGGGGACAAGGGCGTTCTGGACCTGTGGAAGCTGATGAACATTTCCTATGACCGGTTCATCCGCACCACCGATGACTACCATGTGGCAGCCATCCAGAAGATCTTCAAGAAGATGTACGATAACGGGGACATTTACAAGGGCAAGTACACCGGCAAATACTGCAAGCCCTGTGAGTCCTTCTGGACGGAAAGCCAGCTGGTGGACGGCAAATGCCCCGACTGCGGCCGGGATGTGCAGGATGCCGAGGAAGAAGCATATTTCTTCCGCCTGTCCAAGTATGCTGACCGGGTGCGGGATCTGCTGGAAAACACCGATTTCCTGGAGCCCCGGAGCCGTGTCAATGAAATGGTCAATAACTTCATCAAGCCGGGGCTGGAGGACCTGTGCGTTTCCCGTACCTCCTTCACCTGGGGCGTGCCGGTGGATTTTGACCCCGGCCATGTGGTGTATGTGTGGATCGATGCGCTGTTCAATTATATGACCGCCCTGGGCTTCGAGAATGACAAGTATGCCGATCTGGAAAAGTTCTGGCCCGCCGATGTCCACTTCGTGGGCAAGGAGATCGTCCGGTTCCACGCCATCATCTGGCCCGCCATGCTCATGAGCCTGGATCTGCCCCTGCCCAAGAAGGTCTACGGTCACGGCTGGCTGAACTTCAACGGCGAAAAAATGAGCAAGTCCCGGGGCAATGTGGTGGACCCGTATATTTTGGCGGAGCATTTCGGCGTGGATGCCCTGCGGTTCTTCCTGCTGCGCACCTTCCCCTTCGGCTCTGACGGCAACTTTACCAATGAGCTGCTGATCTCTACCATCAACACGGATCTGGCCAACACTCTGGGCAACCTGGTCTCCCGGACCGTTGCCATGAACCAGAAGTATTTCGGCGGGCAGCTGACCGTGGGCGGCGAAAACGCCGAGCTGGACAATGAGCTGAAGACACTGGCGGCAGAAGTGATCGCGGACTATGAAAAGCACATGGAAAGCTACCAGTTCTCCGTGGGACTGAATGACGTTTTCCGGCTGCTGGACCGGGCCAACAAGTATATAGACGAGACTGCCCCCTGGATCCTGGCAAAGAGTGAGGAGACCAAGGCACGGCTGCTCACCGTTATGAAAAACCTCTGCGAGTGCATCCGCATCAGCGCCATCCTGATCACTCCCTTCATGCCCGAAACTTCCGGGAAGATCCTGGATCTGCTGGGCGTTTCCAAGGATGCCCGTGGTCTGGATGCCCGGTGCTACTGTGCTGACGAAAACGCTACCTGGAGTACTCAGGTGGGCGCACCGCTGTTCCCCCGAATCGACATGGAAAAGGAGCTGGCTGCTTTGGAAGAGATGAATAAGGCAAATCAGGAGCCTGTGGCACCTGCCATCGAGATTGAGCCTTACGGCGAGGAAATGGTGGATTTTGACACCTTCTGCAAGTCCGATTTCCGGGCTGTGAAGGTCAAGGATTGCTGCAATGTGAAAAAGTCCGATAAGCTGCTCCAGTTCACGCTGGACGACGGCACCGGCACTGACCGGCAGATCCTCAGCGGCATTGCCAAGTTCTACAAGGCCGAGGAGCTGATTGGCAAGACCCTGGTTGCCATCGTGAACCTGCCCCCCCGGAAGATGATGGGAAGAGAAAGCTGCGGTATGCTGCTGAGCGCTGTCCACACTGAAAATGGGGAAGAAAAGCTGAACCTTATCATGGTGGATGATGCCATCCCCGCCGGCGCAAGACTGGGCTAAGGAATAATAAAATCCGGTGCGTTTCGCACCGGATTTTTTTTGTTAAAAGCGCTTCTGGATGGCGGCGATACTCTGCTTTATAATGGCATC
>CAZVAB010000076.1:0-6902 GCA_964625045.1 uncultured Oscillospiraceae bacterium
TATCTCATATCTGTGCAGCTGATGATAGGTATGCGGTTATTAAGCGCTTACTTTTGTTTTAGCTTCCGGCACTTTCGTAGGCGGAAAGGCCGTTGTTCCACAGGGCAATGCCAATGAACAGCACCGCAAGCCCCGCAATCACCACACCGCCAATGGAGAAAAGCGGGTCACTGCCCCGGAGCAGATAAGCGGCGGGGTAATAGGCGGTGAAAGCAAAGGGGATGATGTAGGTGACGATGTTGCGCACAGCGCTGGAATAGATGGTCACGGGGTATTTGGCAAAATCACTGGTCAGGTAGAAGATCTGCAAAATACTGCCGCTTTGCTTGATGCGAAAGGCGATGGAAGCGCCGGCGATTTTGATGCCGGTGAAAATCAGCGCACCAAACAGGAACGCCACCAGCATCAGCCCGATCTGGACAACAGAAAAACGCAGGCCCAGATTGCTTGCGCCGATCACCATCAGCACGATGCCCACCAGCAGCTCGCCCAGCGCATCCAGCTGGAAGTCCTCCATGATCACATGGAGCAAAGGATTGATGGGCCGGGTCAGGTACTTGTCAAAATCACCCTTGCGGACGATGAACCAGGCGACTTTCCACAAATTGTCCGTACACAGGTGGTCAAGACCCTTGGGGACGAGGGAAAAGCCGTAGATGAACAGGATCTCATAGTACAGGTAACCGTCCAGCGCCGGGATCTGGCCGAACAGGATGCGGATGAAGATGATGTTGGTCAGTTGATTGACCAGGAAGCTGGCGGCACCGGTGAGAAAGTCCACCCGGTATTCCATCATGGTTTTCAGCCGCTGGACAAGGAAGGTGCGGTATAATCTTAAAAATCGCATACATTAACCTCCTTGCACTGCCAGACGCTTTCTGGCCCAGAGCCAGAGCAGCCGGCTGATGGCTACAAACACACCAATCCAGAATATCTGCTTCAAAAATACCTGCAACAGCGCCTGCCCGGAATATTTGCCCATGTACACCATGGTGGGCACATAGATCAGCGAAGCGAAGGGCAGGGCTTCCAGCACCCGGCGAAATGTCTCGGGGAAGAAGGCCAGCGGGATCAAAGAGCCGGAGAAGAAGCTGATAATGGAGTTCTTCAAAATGGAAAAACCCCAAATGTTCATCAGGAAAAAGGCCAGATAGCCGAAAATCAGGTTGAGATAGAACGACAGCAGATAGCTGAGCAGGCAACTGAGCAAAAAGCACAGGAAATTGCCAATTTCAAACGCCACATAGCCCAGGGCAAAGTAGCGGTAAACTTCCACGCCGGCCATCACCGGAAGGAAGATGAAGGCCATGGTCACAGCGGTGTTGCCCAGCTCCGTTGCCAGGAGACTAAAATCTGGGTTGACGGGCTTGATCAGCCGCATGATGATGCTGCCGTCCCGAATTTCTTCGGCTAGGTTTTGTGTGGAGTCCGAACTGGTAAGAAAACGCACCAGGTTGGAAAGAAACACATATACCGTCATATCCGTCATGGTAAAGCCCAGAAACTGCCCTTCACCGGAAGCGGCAAAGACGGCTTTCCAGATGAAAAACATGACGAAGCAGTACAGCGTTTCTCCGGCTACATAGCACATGAAGCTGCTGCGGTATGCCATGGAACTCTGGATGCCCGCCCGGGTGAAGCCCTTGTATGTGTTCAGGAAGCGTTTGCACCGGGCAATCATAGCACTTCCTCCCTGGCGTACATCCGGCGAACGATCTCCTCGATGTTCACATCCCCCACGGAAATATCCTTGACCCGGACAGCGTTCAGAATCTTGGACAGCATTTCGTCCACCGGGGTGGCCTCGCTGTCAAAGGTGAGGGTGATCAGCTCCTTGTTCCGCTGGATCTGGGTGTTTTCCGGCAGGGAAAGCTGGTCGAAATCCCCGGCGTTTTGCAGGGAAAGGTCGATCTGGCGGAAGCGGCCGTAGTGGTGCTTCATTTCGGTCAGGTCGCCGTCATACATGATGCGGCCCTTGTCGATCATCACGATCCGCTGGCACAGTGTCTCAATGTCGTTGAGGTCGTGGGTGGTCAGGACGATGGTGGTGTGCTCCTGCTCGTTGAGGTGGGTGATGGCCTGGCGGATACTGTTTTTGACAGACACATCCAGACCGATGGTGGGTTCATCCAGGAACAGCACCTTGGGATTGTGGATCAGGCTGGCGGCAAGGTCTGCCCGCATCCGTTGGCCCAGGGAAAGGGTGCGCACGGGGCTTTTGATGAAATCATCCAGCTCCAGCACCTGGTTGAGAAAGCCCAGACGGCTTTTGAACGCAGCATCATCCACCTGATAGATCTCTTTCAGCACGGAGAAAGTCTCCGCCAGGGGCAGATCCCACCAAAGCTGTGTCCGCTGACCAAAGACAACGCCAATCTCTTTGACGTATTTGGTGCGGTTTTTCCAGGGAATCTGGCCGTTGATCTGGATGGAACCGGAGGTGGGGGTCAAAATGCCCGTGAGCATTTTGATGGTGGTGGATTTTCCGGCACCGTTGGCGCCGATGAAGCCCAGGATCTCCCCTTGGGAGACGTGGAAAGAAATGTCATCCACCGCTTTGACCGTCTCATATTCCCGGTGGAACAGGGACTGGACAGAGCCGGAGATGCCGGGCTTTTTGATGACTTTTTTGAATTCTTTTGTGACATGGTCAATGTGGATCATCGTTTTTCCTCTTGAAACAGGCGGATAAGCGGTTGCGGCCCCGGGGGTGCAGCCTTTCCATGAGAGGGTGAAAAGAGAAACCGCTTGTCCTGAAATGAATGTTTTACATTGGGTGGTTTTATTATAGTTGTCTGAAAGGTATTTGTCAACAGGAAAAGGACCCAATAGAGGAGAAAAGAATGGGGAAACAGAGGGGATTTGAACATAATCCACAAAAACAGCGGGGATATTTCGTGAGATGCAAGATTGACAAAAGGGGGTGGTATTCTGTATAATCATGAAGATGAGATAGCGGTTGCGCAAATCGGCGTGTATCGTGATTAATGCTCGTAAAATCAAGCTGGAGGCAGGAAAATATGAAAAAACGACTGATCGCATGGCTGTTGCTGCTGTGTATGCTGTTAACGGCCTGTGCACCCCAGGAAACACAGCCCAGTGGGACGGAAGCAAGCACGGAACCGACCCAAACCCAGGCACCGGAACCGACGGAGGAGCCGTCCATCCAGATCCACTATCAGCGTCAGGATGACGCATACAGTGAATGGGGCTTCTGGCTCTGGGAGCAGGGCGGCGAAGGCCAGCTGTTCGAGATCAACGGAAGCGACAGCTTTGGCGGTGTAGCCACCTATATGCTCAGCGACATCGGCAAGAACGCACTGACCAAGGGCATCGGCATCATCCCCCGCCGGCTGGACGGCTGGACGAAGGACTGTGATGTGGACCGTCTGGTGTCCTTCTCGGATTATCAGCCGGATGAGCACAACTGTTATCATTTGTACATGGTTCAAGGAGATCAGGAAATCTATATGGATAGTAATTTTAAAGTAACCGCAATGGTCACCGATGCTTCGTTCACGGCATGGAATAAGCTGACGGTGCAGGCAAATGCGCAGATCAGCAATGTCAAACTGTATAAAAACGGCACTACGGTGGTGGATCAGGCAGTGACCTCCGGGAAGAAGGCAGAGATCCAGCTGCCCGACGGTGTATCCGTAGAGCTGGGTGTCAACTATGAAGCCGTGGTGACCTTCGCAGAAAGCAAGGAAAACAGCAGCTGCGCAGTGTCCTTCAACAAGCTGTACACCACCGATGAATTCAATGACCTGTATTACTACGACGGAGAGCTGGGCGCGATCTATACCAAGAAGGAAACCACCTTCCGGGTATGGTCCCCTGTCTCCACCTCCATCAC
Source organism: uncultured Oscillospiraceae bacterium (assembly GCA_964625045.1). Taxonomy (GTDB): domain Bacteria; phylum Bacillota; class Clostridia; order Oscillospirales; family Oscillospiraceae; genus Faecousia. The sequence goes on from CAZVAB010000076.1 coordinate 3,857, forward strand.
CCTGAACATCTATGAGCAGGGCTATGGCAGATTTGACGAGCCCATTGAGCAGGTCCGCATGACCCGGGGGGACAAGGGTGTGTTCACTGCGACCCTCACCGGCGACTATGCGGGAAAATACTACACCTATACGGTCATCAATGCCCAGAACCCCAAGGGCATCGAAATTGTGGACCCCTATGCCAAGAGTGCGGGCCTGAACGGCGTGCGGGGCATGATCGTGGACTTTGACGTGACGGATCCCGACGGCTGGAGCAGTGTCAAGCCCATTGGCTATGACCGGAAGGAACTGGTGGTGTGGGAGACCCATGTGGCGGATGTGACCTCCTCCAAGACCTGGACCGGCAACGAGAACTGGCGTAAGAAGTTCCTGGGCATGATCCAGGCGGGCACGACCTACACCGAGGGCGGTGTCACTGTCACCACCGGCTTTGACCATATCAAGGAACTGGGTGTCAACGCAGTGCAGCTGATTCCGGTCTTTGACCAGGCAAACAACGAATCCAGCGTGAGCTTCAACTGGGGCTACAATCCCCTGAACTACAATGTGCTGGAAGGCGCTTATTCTACCAACGCCGAGGACGGCTACACCCGCATCAATGAGTTCAAGCAGCTGGTGCAGGTGTACAATCAGGCCGGTATCAACATCATCATGGATGTGGTGTACAACCATGTTTCCTCTGCCAACGGCTCGAACTTCGATGTTCTGATGCCCGGTTACTATTTCCGCTATAAAGAGGATGGCACCCTGTCCAACGGTTCCGGCTGCGGCAACGAAATGGCCAGTGAGAACCTGATGGCCCGGAAGTTCATCATCGATTCCGTCTGCTTCTGGGCAGAGGAATACAAGCTGGGCGGCTTCCGCTTCGACCTGATGGGTCTGCATGACATCGAGACCATGAACCTGCTGGCCAAGGAGCTGCAGAAGATCAATCCCAATATCGTCATCTACGGCGAACCCTGGACGGGCGGCAGCTCCACGCTGTCCAGCTCCCAGCAGGCAGTGCAGAACAATGCGCACAATCTGGTGGGCGTGGGCCAGTTCAATGACCAGATGCGGGATGCCCTGATCAAGGGCGGCCTGAACAGCGCCGCATCCAAGGGCTGGATCACCAACAACGAAAAGATCACCGCCGCTGATGTGAGCAAGATCCTCCAGGGTCTGCAAGGCATTACCAACAAATACATCACCGATCCCAACCAGACGGTCAACTATGTGACCTGCCATGATAACTACACCCTGTACGACCGAATCAAGGCAGCGGGCATCACGGACGAGGATACCATCAAGAAGATGGCACTGCTGGCAAACGCTGTGGTCATGACCTCCAACGGCACTAGCTTCATGCTGGCTGGCGAGGAGTTCCTGCGTACCAAGGACGGCAACAGCAACTCCTACGAGAGCAGCTATGAGGTCAACGAGCTGAACTACGCCCTGAAGATCAAGAACCAGGACCTGTTCGCGGCTTACCAGGCACTGATCAGCTTTAAGATCAAGACCGGCGCGCTCCACCTGGAAGAGAGCGCGATGTCCGCTTACAAGGTGGAGAGCCTGGCAGACGGTGCGGTTATTCGCATCACCTTCCACGATGCCAAGACCGGCCGGGATTACAAGATCATCCATGCCAACGGCACGGTTGCGGCCCAGAGCCTGACGGAAGATTTCGCAGGCTACACCCTGGTGCTGGATACCGCTGGTGATCAGCAGCTTTCCGGTAGCACCGCCATCTGCGCATACCAGACCATCATCGCCTACAAGTAACGGTTTCGGCGCTGCCCTTTGGGGCAGCGCCGTCTGCTTGGGGGAGAAAGAAAGGAAATTGGACAATGAAACTGGAAAAGGCCATTCTGCCTTTGGATTTTGACAATTATGTTTTTGACCTGTATGGTACGCTGGTGGATATCCACACTGATGAAAACCAGCCGGGGGTGTGGGAGAAGCTGGCTCTGTTTTACGGCTATTATGGGGCATCCTATGAGCCGGAGGAATTGCACCGGCGCTACCGGGCACTGGTGGGCACCATGGAGCGGGAACTGAAAGAGGATCTGCAGGAAGATCCCAGATATGACCATGAGGCATCCCCGGAAATTGAGATCACCCAGGTGTTTCGGACCCTGTTTCAGGAAAAGGGCGTGGAAGCGGCGGAAACGCTGGCGGTCCACGCAGGGCAGTTTTTCCGGGTTCTGGCAACGGAATATGTCCGGTGCTATCCCGGCACGGCGGAAATGCTGGCGGCGCTGAAAAAGGCGGGGAAGAAGATATACCTGCTGTCCAACGCCCAGCGGATCTTTACGGAATATGAGATCCGAACGCTGGATATTTTGAAGTATTTTGACGACGTGCTCATTTCCTCCGACCACCGGGTGAAGAAACCGGATGAACGGTTTTTCCGGGTGCTGCTGGAGCGGCACCCCATGGAAAAGGAACGGACACTGTTCATCGGAAATGATTCCCGGACGGATATTGGCGGGGCAAAAAATGTGGGGTTGCACACATATTATGTAAAATCAAACGTTTCTCCCGCCGGAGATCAGGCCCCGGATGCGGAATATATTGTGGAAAACTTCACCCGGTGGGAATGAAAAATGGAGCGTTCGCTGTGGGCTGCTAAGACAGTAATTTGAGAAAATTACGAAATCGGCAACTGCAAACAGGATTGGACAAGAAAACAGGCGACATTCAACTTTGGTTGGGTGTCGCCTTTTGTGCGTTTAAGGGTTGAAAAGTGCCTGCTTTTTGTTTTGTAAGGCGAGGATTGTGGGATAGGTGAAAAAGTTATCGTACTCGCATAATCTCGCTATCATGCAGTGAATTACGGCACAATGAACACGGTTCACTGAAAAGCATATTCCGTTAGGCTTTCGTTAATTTACAAACGAAATTGTAAACTGAATCATCAGGTGTTACGATGTGGAGTTCGTTCAACGCAGTAAAAACGGTCAAATGGCGTGTGTTCACAAAAAAGTTGCATTATTTTACAGTAAATTTTGCCCGTAAATTTCAAGAACAAATTGAACACTTTATAGAATGAAATTCAAACCTTGC
>CAZVAB010000077.1:0-6758 GCA_964625045.1 uncultured Oscillospiraceae bacterium
GTCTCTTCTTGATCGTTGTCCCTTTACTGATTATACCATTAACTTAATGACATTGGCTGTTCAGCAGGGGGCTTTCCTGTCAAATATGAAATTCAGCGGATATCACCCTTTGGTATACACCAGCTTGTACACGCCACCATCGGTCAGTACCACGCCATCTGCGCCAGTGCTGGCATATTCCTCGCCCACATACAGCGCCCAGTAGGACTGATCCCGCTCCCAGCTGGCTTCTTCGCCGTCCACTTTGGAGATTTCCAGTCCATACTTTCCATTTTCACCTTCCACCAGCTTTTCCGCCAGCAGAACGGGACCTAAATAGGCTTCCTCTGTTTGATAGGTAAAGCGTTTTTCCCCGCCGTCCCCATGAACGACCACCACCGTGATCTCCTTACCGCCCCCCTGGGCCTTGGGCAGTGTGGCGTAATACACACCCACCAAAATGCCAATGACCAAAACCAGTGCGGTCAATCCAATGATCAGTTTCTTGTTCAACTTCATTCCTCCCAAAATAACCGCTGCTTTACCAAGCAGTCAAAATTTCCCGGCTATCATACCATGAAGCAAACATCGTGTCAACAGCAAAGCCTTCCGCTGCAACAGAAATTCAGGAACCAGCACAGCAGTGCGTTGGTGCAGAAATTGCTGCGCATGGAAAATCCGCCGTAGTTCCCCGCCTGGCGCCGATAGGCCGTGCCGCCATTTTGGATGCTTTGTAGCACCCGCAAATACTCGTAGTTGTCCGGGTCCATGGATACCGCCTTGCGAATGTGCTCCAATGCCGTCACCTGGTTGCCCAGGCCGTTGTTGGCCAGGGCGCTGATGTAGTACCACCGGGCGTTTCGCTCCTGGGAATTGCTCAAAATATTCAGTGCTTCCGCATACCGGCCCATCCGCACATAAGTATACGCAGACTCCTGATACTGGTCGCCCCTGGGCTGGGAATAGGTGCGCTGTCCATAAAATCCGCCAAATGGGTCGTACCCATATCCGCCGTAGCCGCCATAACCGCCGCTGCTCCCCTGATTTTGTGTCGCTTTTTCGGGATTTTTGATCTGCTCGTAGGCGGCATTGACCTGCTGCATTTTCCGTGCCGCTTCCGCATCTCCGGGATTTAAGTCAGGATGGTATTTTTTTGCCAGCTTCCGGTAGGCTTTTTTGATCTCTTCGTCACTGACATCGGGGCTCACCCCCAGTACCTGATAGGGATCGTCGATCACGGGCCATCCCTCCTTTCCTTCTTCTTTCGTCCAAAATTACACCAAACGCCGCTGTACAGGATATTGTCCAAAATCCCCTTGTCCTGCACCAGCGGCAGTTTTTCAAAATTCTCCGTACACCGGCCCATGGCCAGCATCAGATATTCCTCCCATTCCGGCCAGTTTTCTTCCTCGCCTCTGGCAAGATAGGGATTGTACTTCCCATGCCGCTTGTCCCGGCGGTAGTCCACCGCCGCATCCACCAGATAAATAAACCGGCCCAACTGCATTCCCATTTCCCGCAGCGTCCCGGCCCATAGATCCTCCCGATAAACCAGCAGTTCTCCCATCAGGTGTCCAAAGGCCCCTGCCGGCTCGTCGGGATTGGCACAGTTTTCCCCTTCCAGCCGATCGATTTCCTGGATGCACTCCCGGATGGCATCGCACTGCCGGGGATGGCGGGCGGTAATTTCCTCAAACCCCTTGCCGAACAGCCCCATCTGCACCCTTGCGGAGAGACTTTTATCGTCCTGCCAGTCATCCAGAGCATTGTAGTACGCCAGCGCCACATTCAGGTCCGCGGCGTAGCGGATGTATTCGTTGTCCACCCAGCCCTTGGGCCGGATAGGATGGAGCATACACGCCCGGTCGCCGGAAGTCTCCTCCGGCTCATAAAGGCTCATGAGCAGCAGCGCCAAAAACGCCATGTCATATCGCAGCCCCAGCCGTGCTCCTTGGGAAGCCCGGAACCGGATCTGTCTGCAAATACCGCAGTATATTTCATTATACCGCTTTTTCTCCTCCGGTGTCAACTCTTTCAAATTGGCTGTTACGAACCCAAACATCCGACTCCCCCCTTTTTTATTTTATCTTACAGAAAAGATATGAACAAGGGGTAAACAGGGGAAATATTTTACAATTTTTTTTCAAATGTCAGCAATCTGTTCAACGCCCCGCCGCAAAACAGCAAAATCAGACAAAAATACAGCCACAGCATACTCAGCGCCACCGCGTACACCGACCCATAAACGCTGGAATACCCGGAGAAATACTCGATATACACCGAAAAGAGTCTGGAAAACACCAGCCACCCCAAGCTCGCCAGCAGTGCGCCGGGGAAGCTGTCCGAAAAGCTGTTTTTCCGGTTGGGCAGCGCCATGAACATCGCTGTAAACACCCCGGTCTGTATCAGCAGCAAAAGCAAAAACCGCCGGTCTACCACATCCTCCAGAAATTCCAGCAGTGCCCCCCGTGCCGGGGGCAGCAGATCCAGGATCGCCTCCCCAAACAAATTCAGCACCAGTGTCAATAGCAGCACCAGCAGAAACAGGAACGTGTAAAACACACTGATGGAGCGGGTGTACACATATCCCCGATCCTCCCGCACCCCATAAATGGTATTTAGCCCCACCAACAGCCCGTAGATCCCCCGGCTGGCAGACCACAAGGCACTGATAGCGGAAATGGACACCACCGTTCCAGAGGTGTAGGCGTAGGTACTGACGATGAACCGCTGCGCCGCCGGCATCAGCGCCTCTGGCAGCATCCCGGAGAGTAAATTCAGCAGATCTCCCGCATCCAGCCGGGTATAACGCAACACGCTCAACACCAGCACCAGCATTGGAAACACCGACAGCACCATAAAATACCCGGCGTTGGCCGCATGAAGGCCGATCTGCATGGCCTGGATCTTTTTGGCTGCCGCCCATCCCCGGCCGATCAGCCCGCCCTCTGGAATTTCCATGTTACCGCCTCCTTTTCCCCATTCATCATAGGATATGCAAAAGGACCGCTGAAATTCAGCGGCCCTTTGCGAAGAGGGAAAAATATTGAAGGATCAGTGTTGTTTGCATCCGCCGCAAGCACCAGAACATCCGCTGCAATGCCCGGAACAACTGGCACCATTGGGGCAGCCGATACATTTGATGCCCTTTTTCTTGGAACGGTGGATATAGAAGATCACCAGGCCCAAGATCAGAGCGATCACAGCGATCACGAGGATGTCAATGAGTTTCATCGCTTACTTCTTTCCGCCAAGGGCATACTCTGCCTTGACTTTCTTATCAGCGTTGACACACAGGTAAACCAGAATACCGACCATAACGGCGACTGCGATCAGACCGCCCACGAAGCCCGCACCCAGGCTGCCGGTGGTAATCAGGGTACCGATCTGGTAAACCAGGAAGCCCACGGTGAAGCCGGTGCCCAGCTGCAGCGCAATGCCGCCCCACAGCCACTTTTTATTCTTGATCTCAGAGTTCATAGCGCCCAGTGCCGCAAAGCAGGGAGGGGTAAACAGGTTGAACATCAGGTATGCCAGTGCAGCGACCTTGGTGATGCCGAAGATGGCAGCAACTTCTGCGCCGGCGCCTTCCACCATTTCCAGAGAATCCAGGTCGATCAGGTTGGAAATGCCGTAGCAAACCGCCAGTGTGCCCACCACGTTTTCCTTTGCGATGAAGCCAGTGACTGCGGCTGCAGCCAGCTGCCAAGCCTTCACGCCGATAATGGGGAGCAGGATGGTTGCGATAGGACCTGCAATGGAAGCCAGAATAGAGGCGCTCTCAGCGCCCTCCTCCGCCAGCTGGAAGCTCCAGTTGAAGGACTGCATGATGTAAACCGCTGCGTTGCACAGCAAGATGATGGTACCGGCCTTGACGATGTAAGCCCAGCCACGGCTCAGCATATCCATGCAGGCCCGCTTCAGAGAGGGGACCTTGTACTCGGGCAGCTCCATGATAAAGAAGGACTTGCGGTTCTTGTAGCCTGCGATCTTGTTCACCAGCAGTGCGCCCAGCAGGATCAGGCCAATGCCCACAAAGTACATGATTGTACCGACCCAGGATGCTTCATCAAAGAACGCAGCCGCAAACAGGCTGATGACCGGCAGCTTTGCGCCGCAGGGCATAAAGGGGGTCAGCATGGCGGTGGCGTTGCGCTCCCGCTCATTGCGGATGGTACGGGCAGCCATAACGCCGGGAATGGCGCAACCAGTGCCGATGACAAAGGGGATAACGGACTTGCCGCTCAGACCCACTTTCTTGAAAATGGGATCCAGAACGACGGTTGCACGGGCCATGTAGCCGCAGTCTTCAAGCAGGGAGATGAGGAAATACATAACCATGACCAGAGGCAGGAAGCCAACCACTGCGCTCACGCCGCCGATGATACCCTCGGTCAGCAGCGCAACGAGGAATTCGTTGGCACTGGCGCCTTCCAGCAGGCCGGTGACCCAGTCCTTGAATGCGTCGATCAGGGTGACCAGGCCGGGAATGACCGTGCCGTTTTCAAACTCGTAGCCCTCTGCGATCCAGGGGCCCACCCATGCCTGGGAGATCTGGAACACCAGGAACATCACCACTGCGAAAATCGGCAGGCCCGCAATGGGGTGGGTGATGATGGCATCGATCTTATCCTGGAAATTCTTATCCTTGGTGAAAACCTTCCGGCTCTCCACCTGGGATACGATCTTGTTCACAAATTCAAACCGCTTCCGGTCCGCCGCCTCCACAGCCTTCTTGTTGGTCTGATCAATGACACCCTCTTCATAGGGAGCCACCTGACCCTGCAGAGCTGCCGCCGCCTTGACCACTTCGGACAGGCCATCGTGGGTGGTAGAGGTGGTGTCGATGACCGGGCAGCCCAGCTTTTCGGACAGGAGCTTGGTGTTGATCTTGGTCTGCTTCTTCTTGTTGATGTCCGCCTTGTTCAGTGCGACCACCACCGGGATGCCCAGCTCCAGCAGCTGCGTGGTAAAAAACAGGCTCCGGCTCAAATTGGTGGCATCCACAATGTTGATAATGGCATCGGGATTTTCATTGCGCACATAGGCGCTGGTGATGCTCTCTTCAGAAGTAAAGGGAGACATGGAGTAGGCACCGGGCAGGTCAACGGCGATCAGTTCCTGATCCCCCGCATAAACCTTCTTGATCAGTGCCTCTTTCTTGTCGATGGTAACGCCCGCCCAGTTGCCGACCTTCTCATTGCGGCCGGTGAGTGCGTTGTACATGGTGGTCTTACCACTATTCGGATTGCCTGCGAAAGCAATTCTCATGTTCATTTCCTCCTCTTTCAATCAATATCTTTACAGGTTCGCCTATAAAAGCCATTTTCAGTTAGGCTTTGCTAATCGTGCGGCGCAGACGATTTATAAAATCGTCCTTCCATGGCCCTTACACCATGATCGCCGCAGCCAGCTGATCATCGATGCTGTAACGACCATCCTTCACCGAGACAGTGCAGCTGCCTCTGCGCCGGGAAACCACCGTGATGGGTTCACCGCTGTAACAGCCCAGAGAAAACAGGAACGCATCCAGCTCTTCATCATCCGTCACAATATCCCGAATGATATATTCTTTTCCTTCCTGTGCAGTTGTCAGATTCATTACTTCACCCGATTTCTTTTCAGCTCATTAAGTTACCATTCGCTAACTTCAAGCCTAAGATTTTGATTAGCCTTCGCTAACCACGCACCTATGATACTCCTGCTTCCATAATTTGTCAAGCACTTTTTTCCATTCCTGTAAAATTTCCTCTCCGATTTTCGGCACATTTCATCACAAACCGCACATATCATTTCCGAGTGTCCGTAAATGGGCGGCGGGGATATATCCCCGCTCTACAATGGGAACGGATCGTCACGGAAAAGCCTTCCCCTCTGGGGAAGGTGGCAAAAATCTTTGATTTTTGACGGATGATGGGGATATTTCGGAAGAAATATCCTCGCCGTCAGGCGAAAACCTCTCCCGACCTCGCTTGCGCTCGGTCAGCCTCCCCAAAGGGGAGGGTTTGCACCGACTGTCATCCCGACTGAGGGACAGCGAATGGAGGGATCTTGGCACCGATTTTAGATGAAATGTCCCGGAAACTGTTTTATGGCTCCACAGAATTGCCTAAATGGCCGCATTTTTTCAAAATGTTACATCTGGTTGCGGAATTGGCGTTTGTCTGCGGTAGACTTTTTCTATCCGCCATGCTAAAATGAAGCCAGAAAAGGAGGTAATGACCATGACCATTGGTGAAAAGATTCACACCCTTCGCAAAAGCAACGGTTGGAGTCAGGAGGAGCTTGCCGACCGCATCGGCGTGACCCGGCAGGCCATCAGCCGCTGGGAATCAGATTCTGCCAAGCCGGAAGCCGATAAGATCATCGAGCTATGCGACCTGTTCGAGGTCACCGCCGATTATCTACTGCGGGATATTGCGCCCATCCCGCCCCCGGTTCAGCCTCTCTCCGCCCCCGCTCCCACTTTCACCCCACTACGCTTCCTCGGTGCTTTACTCTCCGGCAGCGGTCTAACGCTTCTCGTCGTACTGGTGATACTTGGTCAGGCTCACGACCCTCTGGTGTGGCTCAATGGCGCATGCTTTGATGGTTTTTGGGGCTATCTTTTTATGTACGACCTCTGGGGGCTACTGGTCGCAGATCTCATTGCCATTTGCATCGGCCTTTTGTTGCTCTTTCCAAAACCTGTGAAGCGCCTGTATTCCCAGCTCCGCAACTCGGCCTGAACCGGTAAAAATCTGCGGTATGGCATGCACCATACCCTCTCCCACAAAAAG
>CAZVAB010000078.1:0-6584 GCA_964625045.1 uncultured Oscillospiraceae bacterium
AAAAACCTGCAAAAAATATGAAAAAAGTACTTGATTTTCTGATTTCGTTCTGCTATAATACACCAGTCTCAAATCAAGGTGGGTCCTCTGCGGCCAAAATGGACTGCATGAACGCCTAATATTTAAGGAGGACAAAGAAATGGATTTAGTTAAGGCCCTGTCTAGCCAGTACATGAAGGAAGAGCTGCCCGAAGTTAATGTGGGCGACACCGTTCGTGTGCACGTTCGTATCAAGGAAGGTTCTCGTGAGCGTATCCAGGTGTTCGAAGGCACCGTTATCGCCCGTAAGCATGGTGGCATCGGTGAGACCATCACCGTTCGTCGTGTTTCCTACGGCGTTGGCTGCGAGAAGGTATTCCCCCTGCATTCTCCCCACGTTGCAATGATCGAGACCGTCCGTCATGGTAAGGTCCGTCGTGCAAAGCTGTACTACCTGCGTAACCGCACCGGTAAGGCTGCTAAGGTCAAGGAGAAGGTTTAATCGAAAACCGCAAAAAAAAGAGGGCTTGCCCTCTTTTTTTTTGTACCCATCTGGTATATAATAGAATCAGCATTCTATTTGCAAGTATCAGCTTCGGCTGTGGATATAGGAGTGAGCCACTTTTGGAGAATAATGAACGGGATGAGGTGCTGGGGGAAACTGCCGATATGGATGTGGAATCCATTATGAAGGAAATTCTGGCAGAACAGGAAAAACAGCCAGATCCGGTGCAGACCGTTTCCGGGGAAGCGCAGGAAACGCCGCAACAGCAGCCAGCAGAGGGCTGGCAGAGTACCCTGGTCACTTATCTGCATGACCTTGTTTATCTGCTGGCGGCATTGATCGTCGCATTCCTTCTGCTTTTTCGGGTGGTGGTGGTGTCCGGCACTTCGATGAATAATACCCTGTATAACGGCGATTATCTGCTGCTGCTTAACAATATTTTTTACCATGATCCCCAATATGGGGATGTGATCGTTGCCTGCAAGCAGAGCTTTGATGATGGCGCACCCATCGTCAAGCGGGTAATCGCCACCGAGGGGCAGACTGTGGACATCGATTTTGAAAAAGGCATCGTATATGTGGATGGTGTGGCATTGGAAGAAAACTACACCATGACGGCAACAAATATCCAGGAAGGTGTCCAGTTTCCGCTGGTGGTGGAGAAGGGGCACATCTTTGTGATGGGTGACAACCGCAACGGCTCCAAGGACAGCCGCAACCCCGAGATCGGCCAGGTGGACAAGCGGGAGGTCATTGGCAAGGTTTGCCTGCTGTTTCTGCCCGGCACGAACACGGCGGAGGATCCCAGAGAGTTTGATCTGGGGCGTATCGGATGGATCGGAGGAATTGAAGGATGAATGAAAATCAAATGAATATCCAGTGGTATCCGGGTCACATGACAAAGACCCGCCGGCAGATCGAGGCGGATCTGAAGCAGGTGGATGCGGTGTGTGAGATCGTGGATGCACGGATCCCCATGTCCAGCCGGAACCCGGATATCGATGCCATTTGTGGGGATAAGCCCAGAATCGTGATCCTGAACCGGATGGATCTGGCTGACCCGGAGGCCACCAAGCGGTGGAGCGCCTATTTTAAGAGCAAGGGCATGGCGGCTGTTCCTACGGACTGCAAAAGCCGCAAGGGGATCAACAGCTTCCAGCCGGCGGTCCGGTCCGTGCTGAAAGAGAAGATCGAACGCAACGCCGCCCGGGGGATGAACAGACCCCTGCGGGTGATGGTGGTGGGGATCCCCAATGTGGGAAAATCCACGCTGATCAACCAGATCTCCGGGCGCAAAGGCGCCAAAGCGGAGAACCGTCCCGGTGTCACCCGGGGCAAGCAGTGGGTGACGGTGGACAGCGGCTTGCTCCTGCTGGATACCCCCGGCATCCTGTGGCCCAAGTTTGAAGACCCGGAAGTTGGCATGAAGCTGGCCTACACCGGTGCGGTGAAAGATGGTATTTTGGACATTGAGGAGTTGGCCTGCTCTCTGATCCAGGTGCTCCATCAGCGCTATCCCCAGGCTCTGAAAGACCGTTATGGCATTGAAGCGGAGCAGGGGACACCCGGCTGGGAATTGCTGGAACTGGCGGGGCGGAAGCGCGGCTTCCTGGTCTCCGGCGGAGAGATCAACACCGAGCGAATGACCAAGGTGCTGATGGACGAGTACCGCAGCGGCAAGCTGGGTAAGTTTACATTTGAAGAGCCCCAGGAGGAGACCGATGGCTGAGAAGAATATGTGGGAGATCGAGGACTCCCTGAAGGAAAAAAATGTGGGTGTTATCTGCGGCGTGGATGAAGCAGGACGCGGCCCTCTTGCCGGCCCTGTTTATGCGGCGGCGGTGATCCTGCCGGAGCATTTGGAGATCCCCGGCCTGGATGACAGTAAAAAACTGACGGACAAGCGCCGCCGGGAGCTGTTCCCCATCATCAAGGAACAGGCGGTGGCCTATGGCATTGGCTTCGCCACGGAAAAAGAGATCGACGAAATGAACATCCTCCAGGCGACATTCCTTGCCATGGAGCGGGCCATTGCGCAGTTGGGCGGCAAGGCGGATTTTGCTCTGATCGACGGCAACCGGGAAAAGGACTTCGGCCTTCCGGTGATGACCGTGGTGAAAGGGGACAGCCGCAGCGCCAACATTGCGGCGGCTTCCGTTCTGGCAAAAGTCAGCCGGGATGATTATATGGAGAAAATGGCGGAGCAGTACCCTCAGTATGGCTTCCAGATCCACAAGGGATATGGCACAAAGGCCCATTATGAAGCGCTGCGTACATACGGTCACTGTGATCTGCACCGAGTGACCTTCCTGAAAAAGTTCTATGGGAACCAATAATCTCAGCGGTGCCTGGGGGAGGCGCTGGTGGCGGAATACCTGCGGAAAAAGCACTATCAGTTGGTAGCTGCCGGGTATCACAGCCGCTTTGGCGAGATCGACCTGATCGTAAAGGACAAGAAAGTTCTGGTCTTTGTGGAGGTTAAGCTGCGAAAGTCCGCAGATTTTGCCGCCGCACGGGAGTATGTGAACCGCGGAAAGCGGGACCGGCTGCGGATGACTGCTTCCATGTACCTTTCCCAATACCCAACGCAGTTGCAGCCACGGTTCGACGTGGTGGAGATCTACGCCCCGCAGGGCACTGCGACCCGAAAACCTGAAATAACCCACTTGGAGGATGCTTTTCAATGAATTTTCCTGTATTTGACCTGCACTGTGACACGGCCCTTGCCTTGTTGGGCAAGGATCTGCTGGATGCAAAGGATCTGAAAAAGAATGATCTGCACATTGATCTGGAAAGGGCAAAAGCCCTTCCGGGCTATTGCCAGTGCTTTGCCTGTTTTACGACCCCCTTTATGCGGGATTGGCACCACGCTTCCCCGGAGATCATCTTCCAGCGGGAGATGGACATGATCCTGGCACAGCTGGACCGGTATAAGCGTACCATCAGCCAGGTGTACAGCGCCCAGGAAGTCCGGCAGAATTTGGAAAAGGGCAAGATGTCCGCTATTTTGACCATTGAGGGCCCGGCGGGCTTTGGATTTGATCCGGCGCTGCTGGAGATTTTGTACAGAGTGGGCTTTCGGATCACCACGCTGGGATGGAATGAGCAAAACACCCTCATCGGCTCCCACAAGACCGGCGGCGGTCTGACGGATCTGGGAAAAGAATATGTAAAAGAAGCCCAGCGCTGCGGTATGGTTATCGATGTGAGCCACAGCAGTGATGAGGGCTTCTGGGATATCATGAAGGTGACGGAAAAGCCCATCATTGCCAGCCATTCCAACAGCCGGGCCGTCTGCGACAACAGCCGAAACCTGACGGATGATATGTTCCGGGCCATTATGGAGACCGGCGGTGTGGCGGGCTTTAACCAGTGCGCCCCCTTTGTGGGGGAGAATGCGGATCTGGACACGGTTTGTGACCACATTCTGCACTTTATGGAGCTGGATCCCGAGGGGACCCACATCGCTCTGGGCGGCGATCTGGACGGCTGCGATCAGCTGCCTGCCGGATTTGACGGCATCCAAAGTTATCCCGCCATGGCACAGCGGCTGCTGGAACGTGGCCTGGATGAAAAAATACTGATGAACATTTTTTGGAATAACGCTCTGGGAGTGATCGAAAAATGCTGTATGTGACCACACGCAATCAAATCGATACCTACACCGTACACCACGCCGTCCATGATGACCGTGGCCCGGACGGGGGACTGTTCGTTCCTTTCCGTATGCCGGTGCTCACCGGTCAGGAGCTGGAAGGGCTGGAAGGGGAGTCCTGCGGTCAGCGCATCGCGAAGATCCTCAACTTGTTCTTCTCCGCCCAGCTCACCGGATGGGATGTGGATTTCTGTATCGGAAAGGCTCCGGTAAAAATCCATCCTCTGGCGCAGCGGATCGTGGTGGCGGAATGCTGGCACAATCCCCGGTGGGATGTTTCTCATATCGTTCAGGATCTGTCCAACCGGATTTGCGCCCATGGCCGAGCGGTGCCCTCTGCCTGGATGGACGTGGCGGTGCGTATTGCGCTGCTCTTTGCGGCCTATGGCGAGATGCGTGGTCAGGGACAGTTGCAGCCCCAGAAGGAATTTGATATCGCAGTTCCGGCGGGGGATCTGTCTACCATGCTTGCGGCCTGGTACGCCAGGGAAATGGGTTTGCCGGTGGGGACAATCATCTGCGGCTGCCATGCGCATCCGGCACTGTGGGATCTGATCCATCAGAACCAGATGCGCACGGACGGCGGTGCGCCCCTGCACCTGGAGCGGCTGATCAGCGGTGCCTTTGGACCTTTTGAGGCAGTGCGCTACGATGCCGCCCTGAAAAAAGGACAGATGTACACCGTGCCCCAGGGAGCAACGGAACTGGCACGCCGGGGACTTTATGCGGCTGTGATCAGCGCGGAGCGGATCAGAAGCCTGATCCCCAGCGTGTACCGAACCAGCGGTTACATCCCCGGCCCCCAGACGGCCCTGGCCTATGGCGGCTTGCAGGACCGCAGAGCCAATACTGGCGAGAACCGGCTGACGCTGCTGCTGGCAGAGCGGGGCCCCCGGGGAGATCTGGAACAGGTGGCATCCAGCATGGAAATGACCCAGCAGGAGCTGCTGCGGCAATTGGGAGAGTGAGTACATGGCGCTTTACGCCATTGGCGATCTGCATTTGTGCCTGGGCGCACCGAAGCCGATGGATATTTTCGGCGGTGCCTGGGTGGGCTATATGGACAAGCTGAAAGAGGGAATGGCGGTCATCCGCCCGGAGGATACCACCGTTTTGATGGGAGATCTGAGTTGGGCATTGGGGCTGAAAGAAGCAAAAGCGGATTTTGCCTGGATGAACGAGATCCCCGGACGGAAGATCATTTTAAAAGGAAACCACGATTATTGGTGGAGTACTGTTAAGAAGTTCGACACTTTCTGCGGGGAAAATGGATTTGAAAATTTCCACATCCTCAATAATAACCACTTTGAATATGAGGGAATGGCTATTTGCGGCACCCGGGGATGGTTCTTCGAGGAAGAGCGCAGCGGGCAGCATGATGAAAAGGTATTCAAGCGGGAGCTGCTTCGCCTGGAAGCATCCCTGAAATCCGCAGGAGATCTTCCCAAAATGGTGTTTCTTCACTATCCCCCCCGGTATAAGGGTTACGAATGCCGGGAGATTTTGGCGCTGCTTGAAGCGTATGAGGTGCGCCGCTGTTTCTATGGGCATCTTCATGGCGGGAGCCACGGCCTTGCCCAGGAGGGCGTTTGGGATGGTGTCACGTTCAAACTTTTGTCCGCTGACCGGCTGAATTTCAAGCCGTATTGCGTCTTACCATGAAGGATCGGGCGAAAATGCCCGGTCCTTTTGTCCAAATTCTTAAAAAAACGAAAATTTTTCAAGAAAAGGGTGGACAAGTTGCGGTTTCTTTGATAAAATGGTTCGGCTTAAAATAATAAATACAATGGTGGTGGTATGCCACCTACATTTGGGAGGACATTAACCATGAATGTTAAGAACATTGAAAAGAACGGCAATCAGGCTACTGTTGTCGTCGAGATCGACAAGGATCTGATGGAGAAGGGTGTCAACGCCGCTTACATGAAGCAGCGCAAGAACATCCAGCTGCCCGGCTTCCGTAAGGGCAAGGCACCCCGGAAGATGATCGAGGCCATGTACGGCGCACACGTCTTCTACGAAGACGGCCTGGAGGAGATCTTCCCCGAGGTCTATCAGTTCGCCATTGCAGAGCAGGATCTGAAGGCCATCGGACGTCCCAGCCTGACTGACATGAACATCTCCGAAGATGGCATCGTCACCCTGACTCTGACCACCGATGTGTACCCCGAGGTCACCCTGGGCCAGTACAAGGGCCTGGAGATCGAGAAGGCAGAAGCTACCGTCACCGATGAGCAGGTGCAGGCTGAGCTGGATCGGATGGCGCAGAACGTTGCTTCCACTGAAACGCTGGACCGTGCCGCTGAAATGGGCGACACTGCCAACATCGACTTCGAGGGCTTCGACAATGGCGTTGCTTTCGACGGCGGCAAGGGCGAGAACTTTGACCTGAAGCTGGGCTCCGGCTCTTTTGTTCCCGGTTTTGAGGAGCAGGTGGTTGGCATG
>CAZVAB010000079.1:0-6574 GCA_964625045.1 uncultured Oscillospiraceae bacterium
CTAATATCCGTGTCATCCCGAGCGCAGCCGAGGGATCTTGGCACTTGATTTACAAGAAATGTTCCGGAAGTGCGTAGATTTCTCGACTTCGCTTCGCTCCGCTGGAAATGACAGATATTTTGGTGCGGTGCGCTGATTTTACAGAGTGATTATTGTAGCTGGACGGCGGGGGCGTGCCCCCGCCCTACGATGGAACGGATGGCTACTACCAAAGCCTTCCCCTCTGGGGAATGTGAGACTGTCAAAAAACTGTCGTTTTTGCGTTGGCAAACAACTTGCCTCTCCCTTTGGGAGAGGTGTCACGGCAAATGCCGTGACGGAGAGGGCGGATTTTTGCCCTCTCAGACCGAAATCAAAGATTTCGGCCAGCTCCCCCACAGGGGGAGCCAAGGGACGGTACTTTTTGACAGAAGCGGGGGATATTTCGGAAGAAATATCCTCGCCGGTAGGCGAAATGTTCCCAACCTCTCCCGGCCTCGCTATCCCTCGGCCACCCTCCCCAAAGGGGAGGGCTGGGGGAAACTGGTCATTCTTCTTTTTTCTCCGCGTTCAGCGCGTCAACGACGATCTCCGGGTAGGGATTGACGATGACGGTGCGGTAACTGTGGTAGATCACCATGCCGGGCTTGCCGTTGGGGATCTTCTTCACCTGGCGCACCGGGGTCACATCCACCGGGATGTTCTGCCCGCCGGTGGTTTCGGCATAATAAGCCGCCAGCTGGGCCGCCTGGGTCACGGTATCATCGGGCACAGGCCGTCCGGCACAGGCGATGATCACATGGCTTCCGTGGACTTTGGAGGCATGAAGCCAAATATCGTCCTTTCGTGCGGATTTAAAGGTCAATTCCTCATTTTGCCGGTTGTTCCGTCCAACGAAAATCTCAAAACCGTCGGTGGACTGGAACCGCAGCGGGGGGAGTTTTCCAGCCTTGATCCGCTTTTTTCCGGTTTCCTGCCGGAGATACCCACCGGATTGCAGTTCCAGCTTGATCTCGTCCAGCTCCTGTTCGGTGCCGGCCCGGTTCAGTTCCTCCAACACGCTTTTCAGGTATTGCAGTTCCTGTTCCCCGATCTCGATCTGCCTGGTCAGCTCTTTTTCGGCGTTTTTCATCCGGGTGTAGTCCTTGTAGAACTTAGCGGCGTTCTGCTGGGGGGACAAAATGGGGGAAATGGGAATGTCAATGACTTTCATTTCCTCGTCATAGAAATCCTCCACCTGTACACTTGTCTGACCCTTGACGATTTTGTGGATATTGGCGGTGACGATATCGCCCAATTGCCGCAGCCGCTCCCGGTCGAAGGTGGCCTGCAATTCCTTTTCCTGAACGGCCAGCTTCCGGGTCAGCCGGGTACACAGATTTTGCACCGTCTTGCGCACAGCCTGGCTCTTTTGCCGCATGGCATCTTTCCGATCCCGGAGCGAATAGAACTGATCCAGCAGACCTGAAAAGCTCTCTACCCGGTCACAAGCGCCATACTGCCGGATGGGGCAGAAAGCAAACTGCTTTGGCGTGCCATTCTGGCTGTATACATAGGGAGCGGGATCAGAAAGGTTTTCCTGAAAAAACATAGCGATTTTCTGGGAAAGCGCCGGAATATCGGCATTTTCCAGCCGTGCATCCACGCTTCCCCCGGCATACAGCGCCGCTTCCCGGCAGATCAGGGGGGACAGGCCGCCCAGATGATCCATCAGCCGGTCGCAGAGCAGATCCGCTCCAGGGGTGGCGAAAATGCGCCGATAATCCCCAGCATCCAGCGACCGGGGGTCTTCTTTTTCCACTGGGTCGGGCTCCTGATAGTAAAGTCCCGGCAGTGCCTGGCGCTTGGCGGACTCGTCCAGTCCCACCCGCCGCAGGCAGTCCATGATCCGTCCCTCGGGACTGAGCAGATACAGGTTGCAGGTGCGGCCCATCAGTTCCGCAATGAGCCTGCGCTGTACCAGATCTCCCATTTCATCCACACACTCAAAGGTCAGCACTGCACAGCGCTCCATGGGGGGCTGGGCAATGTGGATGAGCCGTCCGCCGGAAAGATGCTTGCGCAGCAGCATACAGAACATGGGGGGCTCCGGGGGATTTTCGGGGCTTGCAGTGGTCAAATGGAGCCGGGGGGCGGTGGGGTTCATGGCGAACAGCAGCTTGCACCGGCCTTCCCGGTGGCGCAGAAGCAGGATCACCGTGTCCCGGGATGGCTGGTAGATTTTCTCCACCCGGGGCTCCGGCAGCGCCCGGAGTTCGTCCAGAACGGCGGACAAATAAAAAGCGTCAAAAGCCATGCTTGGCCTTCCTTTCGTTGTTGATTGAGATATGGGGTGTGGTAATGTGCATGACAGCGGAAGCAATCGGCTGGCTGCACCGTCTAACGTCCATGTTATCCCGAGCGCAGCCGAGGGAGCTTGGCACCGATTTTACATAAAATGTCCCGGAAGTGCGTGGATTTCTCGACTTCGCTTCGCTCCGCTGGAAATGACAAAACTTTTGGTGCGGTTGGGGTGGTAGCAGAACAATTATCGTAGCTAGTCGGCGGGGGCATGCCCCCGCCCTACAAAGGGAATGATTTGCAGTAGACTGGTTGCACTATCAAAATCCATGTCATCCCGAGCGCAGCCGAGGGATCTTGGCACCGATTTGACAGGAAAAGTCCCGGAAGTGCGTAGATTTCTCGACTTCGCTGCGCTCCGCTCGAAATGACAAAACTTTTGGTGCGGTGGGGTGTGGTAGCAGAACAATTATCGTAGCTGGTCGGCGGGGGCGTGCCCCCGCCCTACAAAGGGAATGATTTGCAGTAGACTGGTTGCACTATCTAAAATCCATGTCATCCCGAGCACAGCCGAGGGATCTTGGCACCGATTTTACATAAAATGTCCCGGAAGTGCGTAGATTTCTCGACTCCGCTTCGCTCCGCTGGAAATGACAAGCCTTTTGGTGCGGTAGGGTGTGGTAGCAGAGCAATTATCGTAGCTAGTCGGCGGGGGCGTGCCCCCGCCCTACAATGGAACAGGTGGCTCCTACCAAAGCCTTCCCCTCTGGGGAAGGTGGCAAAAATCTCTGATTTTTGACGGAAGAGGAGGATATTTCGGAAGAAATATCCTCGCCGGTAGGCGAACTGTCCCCAACCTCTCCCGACCTCGCTTGCGCTCGGCCACCCTCCCCAAAGGGGAGGGCCTTAGGGGAGCGGAAGTCACGGGAAAAGCCTTCCCCTCGGGGGAGGGCTTTGAAAAAATTTATGTTTCTGCGATGATCAGCTGGAACAGTTCGTTGATCCGCTCCGTCTGACCGGACAGATACAGCGCACCAAACAGTGTTTCCAGGCCCGTGGCCTTGGCATACTCCTGGGGGGTCGCCGCCTTGGGAGCTGCGTGGGAATGGGCGTTTTTGCCCCGACGGTAGTAAGCAAGCTCTGTTTCCGTCAGATGGGGCAGCAGTTTGTCCATAAAGGCGGCCTGGGCGGGAGCGTTGACCATGGCAACTGTGTCCCGGTGGAGATTTTTCACCACTTTCCCGCCCCGGCTGCACAGATAACCGCGGCACAGCAGTTCATAGACCGCATCGCCGGTATGGGCAAGGCCCAGATTGGAGATGGCGTTGATCTGGTTTTGATCCAGGGTCATCTTAAAAAAGTTTTCCACAGTTTTTCTCCCCGATTCAATAGGATTTGGGCGCAAAGCCCGGTGAAAAGCCCGGTGATGATACTGATCACGATCATCACAGGCAGATAAAGGACCAGCTCTTTCGTGCCGGAAATGACGATGGCAGCAGCCATTTGTCCAATGCTGTGGCCCACAGCGCCCAGGGCACCTGCCACCCACAGTTGCTTGGTCGTGAGAATGTGCCGCAGGGCGATGGTCACGGCGATGGCCAGAAATCCCCCCGCACCGGAATAAAAGATGGTGGAAAAATTCCCGGCGAACACTGCACCCAGAAACACCCGGCACAGCAGCACCGCTGCCCCCTCTTTCGCACCCAGCAGGAACACCGTAAACACCGTAACGATGTTGGCAAGGCCAATCTTCACCCCGGGAATGGGCAGCAAAGGCGGAATTTGCAGTTCAATGACGAAGATGGTCAGGGCAATGGCGGTGAGCAGAGCCAGAAGCACCAGTTTTTTCGTTTTCATATTCCGCCTCCTTTTGTTTTGGTTACAATAGCAGATTTAGCCTCAAAATGCAACTATACCGTTTCGTTAAAGGCCGCCGGGTCAAAGGTGATGACGGTGTAAATGGTGCTTTTTTCCAGATCGGAGAGGTTTTTCTCCAAATAGCCGCGGATGTCCCCCTCCTGCCCGGCAAGATCCGCAGGCAGGGAAATATCAAAGATCAGGTTGGTGTGCCCCCCGCCCCGCACCATGCGGAAATCATGGAGCTTCAGCCGTCCGTCCCGCTGCCGGAGCAGGGAGACGGTGGTTTCCCTCAGGCGGGTCAGCTCCGGGTCGTCGGTGACCACCGGGTCGTAGTGGATCACCAGATGGATGTTGTGATTTTCCAGACATTCCCGCTCCATGTCATCAATGATCTCGTGACAGAGAAGGGGGTCTTCCCGGTTGTCCATCTCCACATGGAGGGTGGCGAAGCGCTGACCGGGGCCGTAATCATGCACCATCAGATCGTGAAAGCCCAAAACCTTGGGCTGCTTGCGCACATAGTCCACGATCAGCTCCTGGATCTCCGAGCTGGCGTTTTCCCCCAGAAGGGGGCTGATGGTCTCTTTTGCAAGACCCCAGCCGCTGTACAGGATAAACAGCGCCACGCAAAGGCCCACGAAGCCGTCCACCGGCACGGCGCTCACCTGTTCGATCACGGCGGCGATCAGGACGGCACCGGTGGATATCACATCGTTGCGGCTGTCCTGAGCGGTGGCTTCCAGAGTGGTGGAATGGATGAGTTTTGCCAGCTTTCCGTTGAAAACGGAAAGCCACAACTTCACGCAGATGGACAGCAGCAGCACAGCCCCGGTGATCCAGCCAAAGTCCACGGCCTGGGGATGCAGGATCTTTTCCACAGAGGATTTCGCCAGCTCGAAGCCGATGACCACGATCAGCGCCGCCACCGCAAGGCCGGACAGGTATTCGTACCGCGCATGACCGTAGGGATGGTCTGCATCGGCGGGCTTTTCCGCCAGCTTGAAGCCCAGAAGCGTGACGATGGCGCTGCTGGCATCGGATAGGTTGTTCATGGCATCGGCAGTGATGGACACAGAGCCGGACACCGTGCCCACTACCAGTTTCGCCAGGAACAGCGCAAGGTTGCACACGATGCCCACCATGCCGGATAGTTTGCCCACGGCAGAGCGGGTTTTGGGGTCGGCGTTGGAAGCGTCCCCTTTTACGAACATAGACAGCAGAAATTTTGTCATATTAACCTCCAAATTGGTCAAAATCAGAACTCTACTCCCGGTAGAAAAAGGCACTCTCCCGGTGGGAGAGGGTAGAATTCCCCTTTTCTCAAAAAAAGTGGGTGACTTTTCTCCAAAAACGTTGTACCATAAGAGCATATTCATAAACCATCCCTTCTATTATATGGAAAATAGGGATGGCTGTCCAGTCTTTTTTAGGAGTGTATTTATCATGTACGATTTTCAAATCATTACAGACTCAGCCTGCGATCTGCCCATGGCAAAAATGACCGAGTGGAATATTCACAGTGCGCCGCTGACCCTGAATCTCCGGGGCCAGACCCGGGATGACTCCGTCAGTGCGGGCATCGAAGCTCTTTATGCGGATCTGCGGGCCGGTGAGGTGGCAACCACCTCCGCCGTTAACCCCGCCCATTGGGAGCAGATCATGGATCTGTATTTGGAGCAGGGCAAGGATATTCTGGCCATTGCCTTTTCCTCCGGCCTTTCCACCACTTACCAGTCCGCTGTCATTGCGGCAGAGGATCTGAAAGAAAAGTATCCCCAGCGGAAGATCATCGTGGTGGACAGCTTGAGCGCTTCCCTGGGCGAGGGTCTGCTGGTGCGCTACGCCTGCAAAAAGCGGGATGAGGGTGCGACGTTGGAGGAGACTGCCCAGTGGCTGGAGGACAATAAGCTGCACCTGTGCCACTGGTTCACGGTGGATGATCTGATGTACCTGAAGCGGGGCGGACGTGTCAGCGTTACCACGGCTCTGGTGGGCACCATGCTGAAGATCAAGCCCGTGATGCACATGGATAACGCGGGCCACCTGATCAACATGGCAAAGGCCCGGGGCCGGAAAGCCTCCATCGAAGCCCTGGCCAATAAGGTGGCGGAACTGGGGGAAGGCTATGACAACAGCACCATGTTCATCTGCCACGGCGACTGCCTGGAAGATGCGCAGTATCTGGAAAAGCTGCTCCGGGAAAAGTACGACGTAAAGGAAGTGCTCATCGGCTACACCGGTGCGGTCATTGGCTCCCATTCCGGCCCCGGCACCCTGGCCCTGTTCTTCATGGGCAAAGAGCGGTGAATCAAAAACGATAATATTTCGTTGCTCCCTCCCCCACACGCAATGTCATTAAGTTAATGGTATAGTCAGTAAAGGGACAACGATCAAGAAGAGACGGGGCTGTTGCAAAATTCGATTTTTGCAGCAGCCCTTTTTGCCGGTTCACGAG
>CAZVAB010000080.1:0-6472 GCA_964625045.1 uncultured Oscillospiraceae bacterium
CTCAAACACGAGGTCTGCCGTTTTGGGTGCTACCGGGCGATTATTAAGCGCTTACAAACAAAAAGCTGTTGCGGCAACTGCTACAACAGCTTCTTTTTTATAACTGCACCAAAATGACCAGAATGAGCAAAAACGCAAAATTGAACAGGCTGAAATGCCGCAGATAGTATCCCGCCTTGCCGGGATTGTGACTGGTATACTCCCGGAAGGTGATGAGACTTGCCAGAGAGGAAATGAGCGTTCCCACGCCGCCGATATTGACCCCCAGCAGCAGCTCCCGGTAATTCTGCGTAAACTGGGACAGCAAAATGGCCGTGGGCACATTGCTGATCACCTGGCAGGACAGCACGCTCATCAGCAGTGTGCTTTTGGCCAGCAGCCAGGAAAACAGCTGGCGAACGGCATCGATCCGAGCCATGTTGCCGGAGAAAATGAAGAAAAAGGTAAATGTCAGCAGCAGCGGATAGTCCACCATTTTCAGCGCCTTCCGGTCCACCGCCAGCAGCACCAGCGGGATGATCACCAGCCCGATCCAATAGGGGATCCCCCGGAAGACAATGGCGATGGACAGGGCAAACAGCGCAAGATACAATACCGTCCGCCCCACAGGCAGCTGGGGCTTTTCCGCTTCCACCTCCAGCGGCTCCGCCTTGACAAACACCAGGCAGCAAATGGTGATGAGCACCACGGCGATCACAAAGGGCAGCAGCATGATCTGCATGAATTCCAGGGTAGGGATCTGGAACTTGGTATAAAGATACAGGTTCTGGGGATTTCCAAAGGGTGTCAGCATTCCGCCCAGATTGGCGGCGATGTTCTGCATAATGAAGGTAAAGGCCATATAGCGCTGCTTCCCGGTGGAGGTCAGCACCAGATACCCCAAAGGCAGGAAGGTCAGCAATGCCATATCATTGGCAATAAGCATGGAGCCAATGAAGGTGATATACACCAGCGCCAAAATCGCCAGTCTTGCGTTGCGAAAGCACCGGACGATCTGCTGGGCAAGGATATAGAAAAACTGGATATTTTTCAGCGCACAGACCACCGCCAGCACGCAAAACAGGCAGGTCAGTGTTTTTACATCAAAATAGCCCAGATACGCTTCATCCGGCGGCACAAAAAACATGGTCAACACCGCTGCCGCCATGGCAATGACCATCACCACGTTTTTCCGCAAAAATGCGGTGGTATTATATAGAATAAATTGTCTGTTCATCGTATCTCTCTTCTTCTTAAAATTTTACCGCCGAACATCATAGCACATTCTGTCAAAAATGCAACCGGATCTTGCGTTTTTCTCGTAAAAAAGCTGCTGCGGCAGTTACCGCAGCAGCTTTTTCGTTTATTCCAGCTCAAATGCGCCGGTATAGAGTTGATAGTAGGTGCCCTTCTGGGCGATGAGGTCATCGTGAGTGCCCCGCTCGATGATCCGACCATGATCCAGGACCATGATACAGTCGGAGTTCATGATGGTGGATAGCCGGTGGGCAATGACAAACACGGTACGGCCCTTCATCAGTGCGTCCATGCCCTCCTGCACCAGCTTTTCCGTGCGGGTATCGATAGAGGAAGTGGCTTCGTCCATGATCATCACCGGGGGATCCGCCACCGCCGCCCGGGCAATGGCAATGAGCTGCCGCTGGCCCTGGGAGAGGTTCGCACCGTTTCCGGTCAGCTCCGTCTCGTAGCCGTCGGGGAGTCTGCTGATAAAATCATGGGCATTGGCAAGCTTTGCCGCCTGGATACATTCTTCGTCCGTCGCCATCAGGTTGCCGTAGCGGATATTCTCCATGACCGTGCCGGTGAACAGATTGGTCTCCTGAAGCACCACGCCCAGGGAGCGGCGCAGATCCTCCTTCTTGATCTTGTTGATGTTGATGCCGTCATAGCGGATCTTGCCATCAGCAATATCGTAGAATCGGTTGATCAGGTTGGTGATGGTGGTCTTACCGGCACCGGTGGCACCGACAAAGGCGATCTTCTGACCCGGAGTCGCATACAGACTCACATCGTGGAGCACCGTCTTTTCCGGCACATAGCCAAAGTCCACATCGTACATGGTGATGTCACCCTTCAGCTCCGTGTAGGTAACGGTACCGTCCGCCTGATGGGGATGCCGCCAGGCCCAGTGACCGGTATGCTCCGGGCACTCGGCGATATTGCCGTTTTCGTCGATCTTAGCGTTGACCAGGGTCACATACCCGTGATCTTCTTCCGGCTCCTGATCCATCAGCTCAAAGATCCGCTCCGCACCAGCCAGCGCCATGATGATGGCGTTCATCTGCTGGGAGATCTGGTTGATGGGCTGATTGAAGCTGCGGGACAGGGTCATGAAAGCCATCAGTGCGCCCAGTGTCAGCAGCTTTTCATCAGAGGCCACCACCAGCGTACCGCCTACGATGGCCAAAATGGCGTACTGCACATAACCCAGGTTATTGTTGATGGGGCCCATCATATTGGAGAACTTGCCAGCGGAGTAGGCGTTGTTGCACAGCTCTTCATTGAGCTTGTCAAACTCTTCCTTGCAGGCACTCTCATGGTTAAAGACCTTGACTACCTTCTGGCCGGAGATCATCTCCTCGATATAGCCGTTGACCTTACCCAGAGACCGCTGCTGGCCGATGAAATATTTTGCGGATCTGCCAGCCAGGAACTTGGTGGCAAAGATCACGCCCACCACCGTGACCATGGAAACGATGGTCAGCATCCAGGACTTGAGCAGCATAAAGATCAGCACCACCACCAGCGTCACCGCCGAAGAGACCGCCTGGGGGATGGACTGGGAGATCATCTGCCGCAGGGTGTCGATATCGCTGGTGTAGCGGGACATGATGTTGCCCGCAGCGTTGGTGTCAAAGTAACGGATGGGCAGGCGCTGCATTTTGTGGAACATCTCGTCCCGGATGTTCTTCTGCACGCCCTGGGTCACACCCACCATCAAATAGCTCTGCAGGAACTGGCCCAGAACGCCCACTGCAAAGAAGCAGGCCAGGGTCAGCAGGAATTTCAGGACCGGGGTAAAATCGGTAGAGCCGCTTTCCACCATGGGCTTGATAAAATCATCCACCAGGTCGCCCAGTGCGGTGGAGCTTTTGGCGCTGGCAATGGCGGAGGCCACGATGCACAGCAGCACCAAAACAAGGGATATTGTGTATTTTTTCAGATAACCCATCAGCCGCATCAGGGTCTTGATGGGATTTTTAGCTTTGCGGCCGTCGCCGCGCATTCTGACAGGAGGCATTATTCTTCTCCCCCTTTCTGCTGGGATGCGTAAACTTCCTGATAGATGGTAGAGGACTTCATCAGTTCCTCATGGTTGCCCACTGCCACCACCTGACCGTTATCCAGCACCAGGATGATGTCGCTGTCCTGCACGGAAGCGATACGCTGGGCAATGATTAGCTTGGTGGTGCCGGGGATCTCCTGGGCAAAGGCCTTGCGGATGGAGGCATCGGTCTTGGTGTCCACCGCGGAGGTGGAGTCATCCAAAATCAGGATCTTGGGATTTTTCAGCAGGGCCCGGGCAATGCAAAGGCGCTGCTTCTGTCCGCCGGAGACATTGGTGCCGCCCTGCTCGATGTGGGTATCGTAGCCGTCCGGGAAGCTCTGGATAAAGTCATCCGCGCAGGCCAGCTTACAGGCATGAACGAGCTCTTCGTCCGTTGCGTTGGGATTGCCCCAGCGCAGGTTTTCCTTGATGCTGCCGGAAAACAGCACGTTCTTCTGGAGCACCATGGCAACATTATCCCGGAGCACTTCCAGATCATAGTCCCGGACGTCCACACCGCCCACCTTCACAACGCCCTCCGTTGCATCGTACAGCCGGGGGATCAGCTGCACCAGGGTAGACTTACTGGAACCGGTTCCGCCCAAAATTCCCACCGTCGCCCCGGAGGGGATGGTCAGATCCACATTTTTCAGTGCCCGGTGCTTGGCATTGGAAGAATAGCGGAAAGAAACATTTTCAAAGGAGATCGAGCCGTCCTTCACTTCTTTCACGGCATTTTCAGGAGAATGCAGATCCGGTGTCTCCACCAGCACCTCATAGCAGCGGTGCAGGGGCGTGCGGCTCATGGTCAGCATCACGAACACCATGCTCAGCATCATCAGGGAGCTGAGGATCTGGGTGGTGTAGGTAAACAGAGAGCTCAATGCGCCGGTGGTCAGGCCGTTGAAGGGATTGTTGCCGGAAGCAACGACCATCTGGGCACCCACCCAGGAGATGGACAGGATGCACACATACACACAGCTCATCATCACTGGGCTGTTCAGGGACAGGATCTTTTCCGCCTTGGAGAAGGTCTTTTTCAGTTCAGAGGAGACTTCCGTGAACTTTTCCTCTTCCTTGTCCTGCCGGACGAAGGATTTGACCACCCGGATACCATGGACATTTTCCTGCACCACGGTATTGAGCTTATCGTTGAGCTTGAAGCCCCGGTCAAAAATCTTAAAGACCATGGGGATCAGGCAGGCCAGCGCCGCAATCAAAATGGGCATGACCTTCAAATAGATGGACGAGAGCTGGGTGGAAATGCTCAGAGCCTGAGTCAGTGCCAAAATCAGCATCATGGGGCAGCGGATGGCCATGCGAATGGACATCTGGAAAGCCATTTGCAGCTGGGCCACGTCACTGGTCAGCCGGGTGACCAGTGACGCGCTGGAAAATTTGTCGATATTATGGAAGCTGTAATCCTGCACCCGGTAGTACATATCGTGGCGCAGATTCTTGGAAAAGCCGGTGGCTGCCTTGGAGGCAAAAACTGCCGAAGCCACGCCGAAAGCCAGGGACATCAGGGCGCACATCACCAGCTCCAGAGATTTGGATGTCACCACTTCCATGTCCTTCAGGTCAATGCCGTAGTCATACAGCACCTTCATCACCTTGGGGATGCGCACCTCCATGGCAACTTCCCCGATCATACACAGGGGGCTCAAAACCGCAGCCCACCAGTATTCCCGGACGCACCGGGCCAGTCGTTTGATCATACTTTTTCCTCCTTGGATCTGTGTTCACAGGGATGATGGCCCATATTGTCCATCGCCCGCTGCAAAAAACTCAAAAATTGCTCCCGTTCCGCTTCCGTGAAGCCCTGGACGATCTTTTCTTCGTTTTCCAGGATCTGCTGCCGGATCACCTCATGGCAGGCGCTGCCCTTGGGCAGAAGCACCACCCGCTTACAGCGCCGGTCCACCGGGTCCGGCTCCAAACGGATGAACTCCTTCTTTTCCAATCGGCTGAGCAGGCCGGAAACCGTCGGGTGGCTCAACTGGAACACTTCTTCAATATCCCGGGCGCAGGGGGGCTGGTCCTGCCGTGCCAGATAGCCGATGATCCGCCCCTGGGCTGAGGTCAGATCCATCTGGGTCAGTGCGTCCGTCATGCTGGTGTCGATACACCAATGCAGGATCCGAAACTGATGTCCAAAATGCCGCTGCATAGCGTCACCTCCTCTAAAAGCGTAGCAAGCTACGAAATATACTATCACACCGCACAAAAATTTTCAATCCCTTTTATAAGTTTTTCACAATTATTTTTCCTACCGCCCCACCCACATCTTTTCATTGCTTCTTTTCCCCGATGCGTGTATAATGGACAAAAGAGAAAGGATACTGCCTATGAAAGCCGATTGCCATATCCATATTCTTCTGGACGGTGCGGATTGGCGTGCCGCCATCGCCCGCCACCGGGAAAAGCCTGACATTTCTTTCATCCGTCAGACCCTTTCCCGGTATCAGGCCTTGGGCTACACCTACCTCCGGGACGGGGGTGACCGCTGGGGCGTGGGCAAGGCCGCCCGAAAGATCGCCCCGGAATACGGCATCACCTACCGCACCCCTCTGGCACCACTGTACAAGGCCGGGCACTACGGGGGATTTATCGGGGAACGTTATGAAAATTTCCGGGAATTTGCCGCACTGATGCAAAAAAACCGCCAAAATGGCGGCGATTTCCTAAAAATCATGATCTCCGGGCTCATGAACTTTGACCGCTTCGGCCAGCTGACGGAAGACGGTCTTCCACCGGAAGAGATCCGGGAGCTTGTTCACATTGCGACGGAGGAGGGGCTTTCCGTCATGGCCCACTGCAACGGTCCCCGAACCATGGAGGCTGCCGCACTGGCTGGCGTTGCATCCATTGAGCACGGCGCTTACGCCGATGGCGATGCGCTGGCAGCCATGAAAGAATGCGGCACCGTCTGGGTGCCCACCCTCTCCGCCATCGGAAATCTCCGGGGCACAGGGCGCTTCGACGAAAACGCCGTGGCTGCCATTTTCCACAGTGCCGCCCAAAATCTCCGCTCCTTCGCCCAATCCGGCGGTCTCATCGCCCCCGGCTCCGATGCCGGTGCCTGGGCCGTCCCCCACGGTGCGGAAACAGAATATGCGCTTATGCGTGATGTCCTGGGCCATGATGCCGATGCCATTATAAAGCAGAGTATCGCCGCCATCCAGAAGCGCTTTTAACAAAAAA
>CAZVAB010000081.1:0-6460 GCA_964625045.1 uncultured Oscillospiraceae bacterium
GTTTGAATTTCATTCTATAAAGTGTTCAATTTGTTCTTGAAATTTACGCTTATTTTTGAAAGGACTGAGCCGTATGTGTAAACTATTTTCGGAATGGGAAAAGGAAATCCGTGCTTATTGCAATGAAAACGGCTTGGATTTCGCAAAGGCTGAGAAAGCTGGGAAATGTTGGGGGAGCGATGTGTTAATGTTGCAATACATTGATCCCCAAAGCGGGAAGCTGGGCCTGCACGATGAAACACCGGCCCCGGTAACACTGGTGATTAAAAAGATGGGCGACAAGATTGTGTTTGAACAAACCGAGAATACACGCCACTATTTGGCACATTAAAGATTGGGCTTGTGGTTGTCCGCACACCGGCGGCTTAACAGGAGGGGACTCCGAGAAAAACAGGAGAACGCCACGCCTGCCAAAGTTCGAATCTTTGCTATTATGGGAACACAGCACACCCATTTTATACACTATACCGCCAACCCACACGGGACGGCGGTTTTTCTATGCCCATTTTAGGAGGATTTATGCCAATATATATTTTAATGGCCTATGTGCTGTATAGGCTTGCAGCACCCACATGGTGCTGGATTGTGTACGGCGTGGCGTGTGTTTTATGGGCGTTATGCACTGGCATTCGGCTTGTAGAGAAAAGTAAATAGCAAATAGCCGGGACTTTCGTTCCGGCTATTTCTATACGCTGCCATAGGCACCGCTGTCCGTTTTGCTGCTGTTGTGGAATACCAGCGCCACGATGCAGCCGGACACATAATCGATGGCCATGCAAATGACCAGTGCCGTCAGGCCGGCATCGAAGCCACCGAAAGCCCAGCTGATCCCGGCACCCACCATGCCGATGACGGTGCAGAATTGGCGTTTCATACCTTATCCTCCTTTCCTGCTTGGTAGGGAACACCCTTTAACCAAAGGAAAAAAAGGGGGAGAGGTTGCGCACCTCCGGGCAACAGGAAAGGCGCACCGCAGCTGCGGTGCGCCTTTGGCATCAGAGAAGTTTATCCACCAGCGGGTCCAGCGGATTCTTAACGGCATATTTATTCAGCAGAGCAGCGCCGCCCAGATACAGCAGCACCACCGATTTTGCAAAGGTCACCAGGTATTGCAGGAAATTGGAAAGGGATACCAGTGCCGTACCGGGTATATCCGCACCAAAGACATCCAGCAGAGTGCTGATAATGCTGTACAGGTTTGGAAGCAGACCAATGATGCCGGAAAGCACGCTGCATCCGACGCAGATCACCACGGACTTGACGGCTACACGTTTCAGAAAAATGTCCTCCTCTTTCAGCAGGACATAGCCTGCCATGAGTGCCAGCACTACGTACCCGCCGAACAGACCACCAAAATACAGCAGTGCGCTCATAAAACTGACAGAGATACCAAGCTTCGTTTTCATGTGTATGACCTCCTGTTATGAAATGCCGCTGAAGAGCGGATATTTACTTTTTGTGCAGCTTTTCCTTGGTGCCGTCGGGGCGGACCAGGTAAGTGTGCTCCAGGCGGCCCACCAGGCTGGATTTGACGGAATCAATATAAATCCGGCGCAGCTTATCCCGCTCGGCAGTCTCCTCCGGGGTCAGTCCCTCGGCCTTGGCCTTGTGGGCCAGTTGGTTGATGCGCGCAATAACTTCGTTCATGTTCATGATCGTTACCTCTTATACATACCGATGGATCTCCACCGATATCCTTCCTTTTTTCGTTTGCCCGTTGACACAGGCCAGTTTGATTTTGCCGCTGCCCCGCAGGGAGATCCGACACCCTTGGGAAACGGCTTTGTCCGGCTTTTCCCAGGGGAGACCGTCCACCGCTACCTTTCCGGCGCTGATGGCACTGGCTGCCAGACTCCGGCTGATGCGAAATCCGCTGGACACCACACCATCCAGCCGCAGCGATGCCAGGGTATCTTTGATGACTTTTACTTCCGGCTCCGGAATCTGCGCATCACACAGGTCAATGGCTGACAGGCGGAACTTGGTGCGTCCGGCGCTGCGGAAGTTTTGCAGCAGATAGGGTGCGATCTCCGCAGTGACGAAGAAATCACACTGGCCCTTGCCCACGCAGATGTCGCCCACGGTTTCCCGGGAAATACCCGCTCCCATGAGGGAGCCGAGAAAATCCCGGTGGCTGGGGGTATCCCCCTCGTAAAAGGTTGCCCGCAGGCATACCACCGGGGAGCCGTCCTCCATCAGACTGTCTTCTGTCAGGTATTCCGGCAGGTAGCACAGCATTTTCCGCTCCGCATCGCCATAGCCGCCGAAGGCATACAGTCCTTCCGGTTCGCCAAAGAGAAACCGGGCCATTTCCTGCTCCCGTGGGGAGAGAAAACAGGTGTTTCCCGGGATGTTTCGCTGGATGGCGGTGTTGATTTTATCCCAAAGTTTGGCAAGAAGCATTCGGTCTTCCGCATTTTGAGCGATTTTTTCGATATTCTTTCGATCCATTGTATCACCAAGGTCATTATATCATAGCTTTTTCCGATTGCAAAGAAGTTTTTTCTTGTGCGATGGACGAACTTCTGGTACAATATCAGATAAAGAAAGTAGGTGGATCGTATGGTCATTGGAATCATCGGCGCAGGCGCATCGGGAATGGCGGCGGCGCTGGAAGCGGCAGCGTGCCCTGGTACTCTGGTGCTCCTGTTTGAACGCCAGGCAAGAGTGGGCAGAAAGCTTCAGGCAACGGGCAACGGGCGATGCAATTTGAGCAACCTCCATGCGGATGAAAAGGGCTATCATGGGGAGAATGTGGCATTTGTCCAGCCCGCCATGGGCCGCTTTTCTGTAAAAAACACATTGCAATGGTTTGAAGATCTGGGCCTTTATACAGTGGTGGAGCCGTCGGGCCGTGTGTATCCTTATTCTGACCAGGCCAATTCCGTGGTGGATGTACTGCGGTTTGCCTTGGAACGGGCGAACATCCAGTTGATCTCCGGCTTTGAAGTGACCAAGGTGAAGCAGTCGGAGGGTCATTTTCTGGTGGAGGGCAATGGAGAAAGCTATCGGTGTCAAAAGCTGATCGTTGCCTGCGGGGGTCTTGCGGGCAGCAAGCTGGGCGGTTCCATGTCCGGCTATCAGCTGCTGCGTGCGTTTGGACACAAGGCCACCCGCTTGCGCCCGGCGCTGGTGCAGGTGAAAAGCAGCTGGAGCGGCTGCGCTGCCCTGAAAGGGGTGCGTGCCAATTGCCATGCTGCCATTTACCGGGGAGAACAGCTCCACAATGAAAGCACAGGAGAGCTGCAATTTACGGAGTACGGTCTTTCCGGCCCGGTGATGTTCGAGATCTCCCGGGATGTATGCACCACCCGGGAAAACTGGTTCTGCCGGCTGGATCTTTTGCCCGATTTGACAAAAGCGCGGGTCATGGAGATGCTGGAACGCCGCCGAGCAATGGACATTCCCACGGAGGAACTGCTCACAGGTATTCTCCACAACCGCCTGGGCAGAGTGCTGACCAGGGCGGTGGGGATCTCCAACGGCATCCGCACGTCACAGCTGCGGCAGGATGAGCTGGAACGCCTGGCAGATACCATCAAGGGTCTGGAAGTTACAGTAACAGAGCCGCTGGGCATGGACAGTGCCCAGGTCACCGCCGGGGGCATCCGCACCGATGAATTTGACAGCGGCACCATGGAAAGCCTGCGTGTACCGGGGCTGTATGCCTGCGGCGAGGTGCTGGACATCGACGGGGATTGCGGCGGATATAATTTACAATGGGCCTGGAGCTCCGGACGTCTTGCCGGGGCCAGTGCCGGAGGAAGATAACATGATCAGAATTCGAGATATTACCATGCCCCCGGAGCATGATCCCAATCAGCTGCTGTATGAAGCGGCCCGGGCACTGAAAATTTCCGGCTCCCGGATCAAGGGGCTGCGTATTGTGCGCCGTTCCATCGATGCCCGGAAAAAGCCGGAGGTACGCATTATTTACACAGTGGATGTGGCGGTGGAGGGCAGCGAGAACAAAATTCTAAAGGCAAGCGGCTGCAAAAAAGCGGCCATTGCGCCCATTTCCTACTATAAGCCCCCAAAAGGGAAGGTTTCCTGTGAGAAGCGCCCGGTGGTGGTGGGCTTCGGCCCTGCGGGAATGTTCGCTGCCCTGATTTTGGCCCAGGCGGGGCTGAAACCGCTGGTTTTGGAGCGGGGAGAGGATGTTAAAACACGCCATGAAAAAGTGCAGCGCTTTTTCCAGACTGGGCAGCTGGACGAGACCAGCAATGTGCAGTTTGGAGAAGGCGGCGCGGGAACCTTTTCCGATGGCAAGCTGAATACGGGGGTCAACAATCCCCGAATCGGCTGGATCTTGGAGCAGTTCGTAAAGGCGGGTGCCCGGGAGGAGATCCTCTATGATGCCAAGCCCCATGTGGGTACGGATGTGCTGCTTACCGTGGTGCAGAATTTGCGCCAGCGGATCATCAGCCTGGGCGGCAAGGTGCGCTTTGGCACCCAGGTCACGGGCATCTGCGTGGAAAAAGATGCCATTACCGGCCTGCAAACCAACGCCGGGCATATCGAATGCGATCAGGTGATCTTCGCCATCGGGCACAGTGCCCGGGATACCTTCCGTATGCTTCTGGATGCGGGTCTTCCCATGGAGCCGAAGCCCTTTGCCATGGGCGTGCGCATCGAGCAGCTGCAATCGGTGATCGATCAGGCCCAGTATGGCAGTGACCAGCTGCCACTGCCCCCTGCGGACTATAAGCTGGTGCGTCATTTGGAAAATGAGACGGTATATACCTTCTGTATGTGCCCCGGCGGTCATGTGGTGGCAGCTACTTCGGAAGCTGGAAAAGTGGTCACCAACGGCATGAGTAATGCCGACCGGGATGGGGTCAATGCCAATGCTGCGGTATTGGTGAGCCTGAATCCGGCGGATTTCCCCTATGAGGGAACGCTGGGAGGAATGCTCTGGCAGGAGGAATTGGAGAAAAAGGCCTTTGATTTGTCCCACAGCTATCATGCCCCGGCCCAGACGGTGGGGGATTTCCTGGCTGGAAAGGCAAGCGACGGTCCAAAGGGTGTGGAGCCCAGCTATCAGCCGGGGGTCACCTGGTGTGACCTGCACCGGGTCATGCCCGAAAAAATTACCAGGGCGCTGGAAGAAGCGCTGCCCTTGATGGAGCAAAATCTCAAGGGTTTTGCCGCACCGGAAGCGGTGCTCACCGGGCCGGAGACCCGCAGTTCATCCCCGGTACGGATGCTCCGGGGGGAGGACCGTCAGTCCAAGATCCGGGGCTTCTACCCGGCGGGAGAGGGTGCAGGGTACGCCGGCGGTATCATGTCAGCTGCCATTGACGGTATCCAGTCCGCCGAAGCGTTGCTGGAAGCATTGGAGGAACGGCACCATGAATGAAAAACAGATCAAAAAGCAGCTGCGCCGGACATACAGCAAAACCGGCGTTGCCCTCTTGGTGTATTATATCCTGATGAATGTGGCAGTAATGGCGGTCTGCGCCATTGAAGTGGTCACAAAGGTGTTCTTTCAGGGAAATGGAACGGAGGAAGAAGTGTACGCCGCCCTGTCGGAGAGTTTGATGAACAACGGCTGGGGGTATCTGATTGCCATTTTGCTGGGCTGGCTGCTGGCCATTGCCTGGAAAAAGGCCGATTTCTGTTTCCATGAGATCTGGAAAACGGAAAGGGGGATGACTTCCGGCAGCTTCTGGCGGCTGCTTGTGCTGTTTCTGGGAACCCAGGGGCTGCTGCAAGTGTGGGTCATCCTGGTGGAGACATCGCTGAATATGCTGGGCCTTTCTGCCATCTCTGCCATTGAAAGCGCCTCCGGTGGGGCGGATACCATCAGTATGTTCCTGTATGTCTGCCTGGGCGCGCCCATTGCGGAGGAGATCCTCTTTCGTGGGCTGCTTTTGCGCAGCTTGAAGCCTTACGGCAAGGGCTTTGCCATCTTTGCGACGGCGTTCCTGTTTGGCATCTTCCATGGCAATCTGGTGCAGACACCCTTTGCCTTTCTGGTCGGTCTGATTCTGGGCTATGTGGCGCTGGAGTATTCCATCGGCTGGGCCATGGTGCTGCACATGATCAATAATCTGGTACTGGGGGATACTCTGCCCAGGCTGTTCAGTATTCTGGGGGGCTTTGGGGACGGTTTGCTGAATTTGGTGATTTGGGGCTGTACCATCGCCGGGATCGTGATCCTTTGTGTCAAGCGGGAGATGATCCGCAGGTTTTTTCGTGAAAACCGGATGCACCCCTGGTGCGTCAAGTCCTTCTTTGCAAGCCCCGGTGTGATCGTGCTGACGGTGCTGATGATCGTCAGCATGGCCATGGGTATTACAGCGCTGTAAAGTAAAATGACCGGGCAAGCCCCGGTCATTTGAGACTGTCAAAGAATGAGCATCGATACTCTGGCGCAGAAGCGCCCAAGGCTCCCCTTGTGCACAAGGGGAGCTGGCAAAAATCTATTGATTTTTGACTGAGGGGATGGTTGTAACCA
>CAZVAB010000082.1:0-6446 GCA_964625045.1 uncultured Oscillospiraceae bacterium
TTAATAAAAATTCACACTGCGCACTAGAACTTGCCTTTCCGCTGTGCTATAATGTAGGCAAGTATATCATGATGGAGAAGATTTGCTTATGTTGGAACTACTCGCCCCTGCCGGCTCGATGGAAGCCCTGCGTGCCGCCGTGCAAAACGGCGCCAACGCCGTATATCTCGGCAGCGATATTTTTAACGCCCGACAGGGCGCAAAGAACTTTACCCCCCAGATGCTGACAGAAGCTGTAAAATACTGTCACATCCGGGGCGTTAAAGTGCACCTGACCTTGAACACCCTGGTCTCCGACCGGGAAATGAACGATGTTGCCGCCCTGATCCGCTCCGCCGCCAACAGCGGCGTGGATGCATTCATCGTGCAGGATCTGGCTGTGGTGCAGCTGTGCCGCCAGATGGCACCGAACATCCCCATCCACGGCTCCACCCAGATGACCGTCCACTCCCTGCCGGGGGTCTTGTTCTGCGCCGCTCTGGGCATGAGCCGGGTGGTGCTCAGCCGGGAGCTGGGCCGGGATGACATCCACTACATCACTTCCAATTCGCCCATTGAGATTGAAGTATTCGGTCACGGGGCACTGTGTATGTGCTACTCCGGTCAGTGCTACCTCTCCGCCGCCATCGGCGGCCGCTCCGGCAACCGGGGCCGCTGCGCCCAGCCCTGCCGCCAGAGCTACGGCTACGAGCGGTGGGAAAAGCAGTACCCCCTGAGCCTGAAGGACAACTGCCTGCTGCCCTATGTGCAGGAGCTGGAAAAGATGGGCGTGGCCTCTTTGAAGCTGGAAGGCCGGATGAAACGGCCTGAATATGTAGCTGCCGTCACCGGCGTTTACCGCCGGGCGCTGGACGGCGAACCCGTCACCCGGGAAATGATGGACACCCTCACCGCCGCATTCAACCGCCAGGGCTTTACCGACAGTTACTACACCGGGCACACCGGAAAGGGAATGTTCGGTGTCCGGGAAGATAAATACGACGACCAGAAATGGCTCTCCGCTGCCCGGGCCACCTACGAAAACGCAGAAAATCCCCTGGTGGGCGTGACTTTCCAGGCGGTGGTGACCCAGGAGGAGACCTCCCTCACCGTCACCGACCCCGAGGGGCGCACCTGCCGGGTCTATGGCCCCAAGGCGGAGCCTGCCCGCACCACGCCCCTGACGGAAGAGTCCCTGTGCGCAAGGCTGATGAAAACCGGCGGCACCCCTTACCGCTGCACTGACTGCACCGCACTGATCAGCGACGGTCTGGTCATCTCCGCTTCCGCCATCAACGGTCTGCGCCGGGATGCCCTGAACCAGCTGACGGCCCTGCGGGCACGCCGGGATACCTCCGCTCTGCACCGGGCCCAAAAGGTGCTCCATTTCTCCGGCCCCAAAGAGCAGCCTGCCTGCGTGGTACAGGTGACGAACAAGGAGCAGATCACCGAAAAGCTCCTGAAAATGAAACCGGAAAGCCTGTATGTGCCCCTGCACATTCTGGCGCTGGACCCCCTGTTCTGCCATGAGCTGAACCGAAAGGTAAAGGTCACCGCCGTGCTGCCCCGGATCGTTCACGACAACGAACTGGAACGGCTGAAGGATGACCTGCGCACCGTCCGGGAAATGGGTGTGCGGGATGCTTTGGTCGGCAACTGGGGCTTGCTGCTGCCGGTGCGGGAGCTGGGCTTTCGCATCCGGGGAGACTACGGCCTGAATCTTTACAACTCCGCCGCCGTGAACTTCATGCGGGACATGGAGTTGAAAAGTGCCACCTTGAGTTTTGAAATGACCCTGCCCCAGATGCGGGATGTGTCCAAGGGCGTGCCCTGCGAGATCCTCGCCTACGGGCGGCTGCCCCTGATGGTCACAGAAAACTGCCTGACCCGGGGCCGCACCGGAAGCTGCACCTGCAATTTGTCCCTGGGCAAGCTGACGGACAAGACCGGTGCGGAGTTCCCCATCATCAAAGACGGTGACAAGTGCCGCAGCATCCTGCTCAACGGCAAAAAGCTCAACTGGCTGGACCGGCAGAAGGATCTGGGCCGGCTGGGCCTGTGGGCCGTGCGGCTGTACTTCACCACGGAAAGCCCCCGGGAAGTGGACAATGTGCTACAATCTTACATCACCCCCAACTCCTTTGACCCCGGTGCCTGCACCAGAGGGTTGTACCTGCGGGGTCTGGAATAAGGAGAAGACCGTATGAATATCATTCTTGCCTCCCAGTCGCCCCGGCGGCGGGAACTACTGGAGCTTTTCAAGCTCCCCTTTACCGTCCGGGTGGCGGACATTGACGAAACCATGGACACGGATTCCTCCCCCTTTGACGAGGTGGCCCGGGTCAGCCAGGCAAAAGCCCTGGCGGTGCCCAGAGACGGTGATGACATCGTCATCGCCGCCGACACCATCGTTGTGCTGGGCAGCACCATTCTGGGAAAGCCCAAAAGCGAAGCGGATGCCGTTCGGATGCTTTCCGCCCTTTCCGGGCAGGACCATCAGGTAATGACCGGGCTGACGGTGCTCCGGGGGGAAACCTGCGTTTCCTGCACCGAGGTGACGGATATCCATTTCCGGGAACTGTCCCAAAAGGAGATCCTGGCCTACGTCGCCACCGGCGAGCCCATGGACAAGGCGGGCAGCTACGGCATCCAGGGCGGTGCCGCTCTGTTTGCGGAGAAAATGGTGGGGGATTACTACAACGTCATGGGTCTGCCGGTGTGCCGGCTGCGGATGATCCTCAACGACCTGGCCCCGGAGCTGTTTTAAGGAGAGACTATGAGACATTTTTTTAGTACCAAAGTAAAGGTCGCACTGGTTCTGGCCCTGCTGCTCACAGCGGGGCTGGCGGTGGCCTCCAATTTGATGGGCATTACCCCGGGAGAGGTGCTGGTGCAGACGGTTTTGACCCCGCTGCGCACCGGTGCCAGCAGCTTGACCGCCCAGGCGGAGCACCTTTACAGTTATGTGTTTGAATATGAGAAGCTGGCGGCGGAAAACGAGCAGCTCCGGGAAGAACTGGCCCAGCTGCGGGACGATTACCGGAACAACGCCTCCATCCAGCGGGAGATTGAGCGGCTGCGCAAGCTGCTGGAACTGAAAGAGGACCACGAGGACTACACCTGGGTGGATGGCTATATCATCAGCTGGGACTCCGGGGACTGGTCCAGCAGCTTCACCGTCAACCGGGGTGCCTCCGCCGGAATACAGACCGGAATGTGCGCCATTACCGAAAGCGGCGAAGTGGTGGGCGTTGTAACAGAAGTGGGAAGCAACTATTCCGTGATCAAGACCGTTCTGGACTCCACCCTGGATATCAGCGCCATCATTTCCTCCTCCGGCTACTCCGGCATGGTTCGGGGCAGCTATGTCACCGGACAGGAGGGGATGCTGCGGATGGATTACCTGTCCTCCGCAGCCGTCCTGCGAAACAACGACCAGGTGGTCACCGCCGGTTCCATCGTCTATCCCCGGGGGCTGATCCTGGGCTATGTGGTGGATGCGGGCTTTAACGACACCGGCATTGCAAAATATGCCATTTTGAAGCCAGCGGCGGACATCAGCTCCCTGGAGCAGGTGTTCATTTTGACGGATTTTTCCACGGAGTGAGCCATGTTCAGAAGAAAGTATGAATTTAAGCCCGACCGCACCGGTGCCAATTCTTTCAGCAAGCTGTACCTGACGAAAAAGCAGCGGCTGAAGCTCTATCGCTGGCTGCTGATCAGCGCAATGATCGTGGCGCTGTCGCTGGTGCAGGATGTGATACTGTGCCATGTGTCCATCGGCGGGGCGACCTTCGACCTTGTTCCCTGCGGTATTCTGGTCTGCTGCATTTTGCTGGACGTGGATGCCGCTGCGGTGTTCAGTCTCACCGCTTCCACCCTTTATTACTGCGCCGGAAACGCACCGGGCACGTTCTGCATCGCGCTGCTGACAGCGCTGGGAACGCTGTTGTGCATTTTCCGCCGGAGCTACCTGAAAAGCGGACTTTTTTCCAGCTTTTTGTGTTCCGGCGTTGGCATCATGGCCTATGAACTGGCTGTGTTCCTCATCGGCGTCTTTTTTGGCAGCACCCATGCGGGCCGCTTCGGGGTATTCGCCCTGTGCGGTGGCCTGTCCGTTGCCGTGATCCCCGTTTTGTACCCTGTTTTTCGTGCCATCGGCAACATTGGAGGAGACTCATGGAAAGAATAACCCGCGTTCGTGTCGCGATCCTGCTGAGCATCATCTGCGTGGTCCTCGGCTTTTACACCATCCGGCTGTATGATCTGCAGATCATCGAAAATGACGGAAGCACCAGCAACCAGAAAACCTTTACCACCATCACCCGGGTCAAAGCCGCCCGGGGAGACATTCTGGACCGGAACGGCAATGTGCTGGTGACCAACCGGGCCACCTATGATCTGGTGTTCAACTATTACGTCATCGTCAGTACCGAGGGCACCAATGAACACCTGCTGCGGCTGGTACAGCTGTGCCGGGAGCTGGATGTGCAATGGGTGGACAATTTTCCCATCTCTAAGGATGCCCCCTTTGAATACACCCTCAGCGATTTCAATTCCACCTGGCAGCGTTACTTCCAATCCTATCTGTCCGAAGTTTCCAAAAGCGGTCTGGACTCGGATATCAGCGCCCCGCTGCTGATGCAGTCCCTGCGGACGCTCTACGGCATCCCGGAGGACTGGTCGGACAGCGATGCCCGGGCGGTGATTGGCCTGCGCTATGAGCTGAAGCTCCGGGCGCTGCCCGGCTCCACCCTTTCCAACTATGTGCTTCTGGAAGATGTGCAGACCAAGGTGCTCTCCGCTATTTTGGAGCTGAACATCCCCGGCCTGACCACGGAAGAGTCCATGGTCCGGGTCTACAACACCGACTATGCCGCCCACATTCTGGGATATCTTGGTGCCATCGAACCGGATCAGTGGACCAACACCTACAAGGATAAAAAGGGCTACAATCTGGACACCCTCATCGGTCAGGCAGGCTTCGAGGAAGCCTTTGAAGACTATCTCCACGGCACCGACGGCTACCGGGTGGATGTGGTGGATGTGAACGGCAACCTGGTGGACCAGTATTACAAAAAGGATTCCAACGGCGAAGAGCAGCGGCCTATTGCCGGGCAGAATGTGGAGCTGACCATCGACATCAACCTGCAAGCCACCGCCGAAGACAATATGGACATACTGATCCAGGCTCTGCGGGCCACCGCCGTGGTGGGCGAAGACGGCCAGATCGTGTCCCAGCCCGACGGTTCGGACATTGAGGGCGGCGCTGTGGTGGTCATGGATGTAAAGACCGGCGCAGTGCTGGCCTGCGCCAGCTATCCCACTTACAGCCTGGACACGTTCCGGGAGGATTACGCTGATCTTTCACAGGACAAGACCGCGCCCCTGTTCAACCGGGCACTGATGGCGACCTACGCCCCCGGCTCCACTTACAAGATGAATATGCTCATCGCAGGCATCAACTCCGGTGTCATCACCAGCGAAACGGACATTGTAGACCGGGGCATTTTCACCAAATACGCCGGTTTCACTGCAAAATGTCTGCAATACTCCAAATACGGCCTGGATCACGGTCATGTGAACGGTGCCTATTCCCTGTGCGTTTCCTGCAACTACTACTATTATGTTCTGGGTGATATGATCAACTGGAGCATCGTGGACACCACCGCCAAGGCTCTGGGTCTGGGCGAAGCCACTGGCATTGAGCTGCCTGAAAAGCTGGGCTACCGGGCCAACGCCGAAAACAAAGCCAAGCTCTTCGCCGGGACGGACCGGAGCGGCTGGTATGCGGCGGATAAGGTCATGGCTTCCATCGGTCAGTCCATCAACCAGTATACCCCCATGCAGCTGTGCGTGTACACCTCCACCCTGGCAAACCGGGGCACCCGGTACAAGGCCACGTTCCTGAACCGGGTACTGTCCTCCGACTATCAGAATTTGGAATTTGTCAACCAGCCGGAAGTGGTCAGCCAGTTCCAGATCTCCGATGATGCCTACGCCTCCTACACCAAGGGTATGCGGGATGTGGCACTGACCGGCACCGCGCGGCGAGTCTTCGCCAACTATCCCATCGCCGTGGCAGCCAAGACTGGTACTGCCGAAACCGACTCCGGCGGCTCCGATAACGGTGCTTTCGTCTGCTACGCCCCCTTTGACGATCCCCAGATCGCCGTGGTGGTCTACGGCGAAAAGGCCGGCGGCGGTTCTACCATGGGTCAGGTAGCAAAGGCCATCCTGGATATCTACTTTGAAAAAGAACTGGTGGGCAATGTCTCCACCGGGGAAAACCAGATCAGCTAAGCAACAGGCCTGTGCACACCGCACAGGCCTGCTTTTGTACCCACAAAAGGCCCTCCCCTTTGGGGAGGACTTGGGAAGAACAGTTTGCCGCAGGCAGAGCCTTCCCCTCTGGGGAAGGTGGCAAAAATCTTTGATTTTTGACGGAAGAGGGGGCTATTTGGAAG
>CAZVAB010000083.1:0-6438 GCA_964625045.1 uncultured Oscillospiraceae bacterium
GGATATCAACATGGGCTGCCCCATGCCCAAGATCGCCAATTCCGGTGACGGCTGCGGCTTGATGCGCACCCCGGAACTGGCGGGGGAGATCGTGAAAAAAGTCCGGCAGGCTGTGGATGTGCCTGTGACGGTGAAATGCCGCCTGGGCTGGGACAAGGGAAGCCTGAATGTGCTGGACTTTACCAAGCGGATGGAAGACAATGGTGCGGCCATGGTCGCCGTCCATGGCCGCACCCGGGGGATGCTTTACTCCGGTGTGGCGGATTGGGACATGATCACAAAGGTCAAGCAGCAGCTGTCCATTCCGGTGATCGCCAACGGCGATATCGTCAGTGGTGAGACAGCGGTGAAGTGCCTGAAACGCACCGGTGCGGACGGCATCATGATCGGCCGGGCCAGCTTCGGCGATCCCTGGATCTTTGCGGAGGCCCGGGCTGCCCTGAACGGGGATATGGCATATCAGCGCCCGGCGCTGAAAGACCGTATTGCGTTGGCGGTGCGGCAGTTTGAGATATCGGAGCGGGATCACGGGGAGCATATTGCCTGCCTGGAAGCCCGGAAGCATTTTGCCTGGTATCTCCGGGGCGTTGCCCACAGCGCTTATTATAAAAATCAAATCTCCTCCATGAATACCATGGAAGACATTTACCGCATCGCCAAGGATATCGTCCGGGATTTGCAGTAATTGGAAGGATAAAATCAGCGCCGTTTCATACCCTAATTCAGAGGTGAGGGGATGAAACGGCGTGCTTTTCTTTGCTTTTTATTGGTTTTCTCCATGGTGATGCCGATTGCGGCGGCACCTATCCGGTGGGTGAATCTGTCCATTCCGTACGAGTCGATGAAATATGCTCTGGATGTGGATATTGCCACCTTTGACCAGGAGATGCACATCGGCTGGATCAAAATTTTGGCATTGGCAGGTGCCAACACCGGGGGAAAATGCCCGCTGACAGCCGTGAAGCAGGCGGCGCAGCGTTGGAAGGCGGGCTTTGATCCGGCGGAGCTGCCTGACACCATGAGAAAGGCTTACGATTATTATCTGGAAGCCTATGGTGCAGCTATGGGGGGATTGGTGGGCAGCTATGCCATTGAAAAGGACGGAGAGATGATCGCAAGCTACGGCCTGAAAGCCTTTTCTCCGGTGGCGGCGGGGTATGGGTACAGCCATTGTGACGATTTTGGAGTCAGCCGCTCCTTTGGCTTTCACCGGAAGCATTTGGGAAATGATTTGATGGGTGCCTTGGGAACGCCCATCGTGGCGGTGGAGGGCGGCGTGGTAGAGGCCATGGGCTGGAACCGCTATGGCGGCTGGCGTGTTGGGATACGCTCCTTTGACAACAGGCGCTACTATTATTACGCCCACCTGCAAAAGGATCACCCATTTGCGGAGGGCTTACAGGTGGGGGATATGGTGCAGCCGGGGCAGCTCATTGGCTTTATGGGCCGCACCGGGTACTCCGACCGGGAAAATGTCAATAACATCGAAACGGTGCACCTGCATTTTGGCATGGAACTGGTGTTCGATGAGAGCCAGAAAGAGTGCAATTCGGAGATCTGGGTGGACGTTTACCAGATCGTGCGGCTGCTCAGTGCCCACCGGGCCAGCTACCGGAAAGCGGACGGAAAATGGGAGCGGGTCTACCCGTTCCGGGATCTGGATATTCAGGAACTGAAAAACGGCTGACCCGAAAGTCAGCCGTTTTGTGCCTTTATAGGGAATTGACCTCCACGACGGTCAAATGCGTTCTGCTTACCTGAAAGCGAATATCGAAGCCTGCGAAGCTGACACCGTAGATCCGCTCCGGCTTGCGCTGATAGCTGGGTCGGGGATCGTGGGCCAGAATGCCAATGGCGGCGGCCTGCTTGCTTTCCGGGAGCCTGTTCAGTAATTCCGGAGGGAATACAACGTCCAGAAGTTCCCCCTCTGTGCCGCCGGTGAAGCCGCTTAAAGCATCTGGATGGCAGTCGGCATAGGGGATGTAGGGCTTGATGTCGAAAATGGGGGTGCCGTCCATGAGATCCGCACCGCCCACATGGATCACCGTGCCGTATTCCGCCGTCTCTTCCAGCCCCAGAAAAGTGACACAGGACAGTCCCAAATTGTTGGGCCGGAAAGGGGAGCGGGTGGCGAAAACACCCATACGGGTATTGCCGCCCAGACGAGGGGGCCGGACCGTGGGGGACCAGCCGGCACGGACGGCTTCACTGAACTGCCAGATCAGCCACAGATGGGAAAAACCCTCCATGCCCCGCAGGGCATCGCTGTTGCGAAATTCCGGCTCAAAGACG
Source organism: uncultured Oscillospiraceae bacterium (assembly GCA_964625045.1). Classification (GTDB taxonomy): domain Bacteria; phylum Bacillota; class Clostridia; order Oscillospirales; family Oscillospiraceae; genus Faecousia. The sequence continues at coordinate 2,293 of CAZVAB010000083.1, forward strand.
ATGGTGGCCCGCAGGGAGCGCACGATGCCGCTTTGCCGGGGAATGCCGAATTTGGTGGCAAAGTCGCTGCGGATTCGGGCGATGGGTTTGATCGTGATTTCTTCCATATCAGGCCCTTGCCTTTCGGAAACAGAAAGAAACGGTGAAGATCAGTGCCAAAAACAGGCTGATGGCAGCACCGGCGGAGCTGCCCAGGTGATAGGAGATCACAATGCCGCCAATGCCCGCAATAAGGGCGAACAGGACGGAAAACAGATGATACTGCTTCAAATTTCTGGATACGTTCCGGGCGGAAGCTGCCGGGAGCACCAGCAGGGAATTGAGGATCAAAAGACCTACGCTGGAAATGGTCAGAGTGACCACCACCGCAATGGCGGTGGTGAAAATGGACTGGGACAGGTGCACCGGGATGCCCCGGGAAGAAGCAAGCTGGGGATGGACGGAGGCCAGGGTCAGCCGGTTGGCGTAGAGTACCCAGAACACCGCAACGCCCACAAATACCAGCGCCAGCGCACCAATCTCCCCGGGGGTGATGGAGAGAATGTCACCAATGAGATATTTGTTGTACTTGGTGAAGCTGCCGCCCCCCAGCGTGGCAATGAAAATGCCCAGTGCCACGGCGGTGCTGGAGAAAACGCCGATGAGGGTATCCGCCGCCTGATTGCTACGGCTGCGCACGAAGGAGAACAGAAGCGCAAAGACCACGCTGAAGACCACAGCGACCCAAATGGGTGCGGCAACACCGCAAATGCAGCCGATGGCAATGCCGGTGAAGGCGGAGTGGCCAAGGGCATCGGAGAAAAAGCTCATCCGCCCGGTGACGATCATGGTGGACATAAGGCCAAACAGCGGGGTCATGATGATCATGGCAAGCATGGCGTTTTTCATAAAGTCCCAGTGAAGCATTTCAATGGGCAGTGCGTCACACAGTTGATACCAGAGTGTCATTTTGCCGCACCTCCTGTCATGTGGAAGATGGATCTGAATTCGTCGGAGGAGAGCACCTGGGCGGCATCGCCCATGCGGACGATCCGGTGGTCAATGAGGGCCACCTGGTTGGCGTACCGGGGGAGAATGCTGAAATCGTGGGTGGTCATAAGGATGGACAGATCGTAGACCTGCCGCAGCTCGTCCAGCATATCCATTAGGTCCGTCTGGCCCTCCACGTCCACGCCGGACAGGGGCTCGTCCAAAATCAGAATGTTGGGGATGGGTTCAAGTGCAAGAGCCAGCAGCACCCGCTGCAGCTCACCGCCGGACAGGGTGCCCACCCGCTTGTCGATCAGCTCCGTGGCGTGAACACGGTCCAGACATTCCAGAATGCGGCTGCGCATGGCCTTGCTGACACCCAGAAAAGCGGGGCGGCGGCTCATGCAGCACACGAACAGATCAGCCACGCTCATGGGGTCGCCGGGGTCAAAGGTGGGGCTTTGAGGCACATAGCCGATTTTCAGGGTGCGGCCACGGCTGCCGGGGGAGGAAAAGGCGATGACACCTTCATACTCCCGCTGACCCAAAATGGCCTTCAAAAGGGTGCTTTTACCGGCGCCGTTGGGGCCGATGAGGGCCACCAGCTGACCGCAGTGAACGTGCATATTCACATCGGAAAGAATGGTATCGTTTCCGATCTTGACGGACAAATTCTGCACCCGCAGGCAGCAGGAATCGCCGCATTTTCCACCGTGAATGGTTGGTCTCATCCCAGTGCCTCCTTTAATGTGTCGATGTTGTGATACATATTTTGAAAATAGTCTCCGTCGCTCATGGACATATCCAGAGTAAAGACTTTGGCCCCGGTCTCCGCAGCGATGATGCCGGCGGCGGAGACACTTCCGTTGGTCTCCGTGAAAATGGCAGGAAGACCATGGTGCTCCACCTCCTGGATCATACCGATCAGATCCTTGGCGGAAGCTTCGCTGCCGGACTCCTCCTCCACAGCGGCGATGATCTCCAAGCCGAAAGCATCCGCAAGATACCCAAAGCCGTCGTGGAAGGTGATCAGTTCCCGGCAGGATAGATCATCCAAAGCGGCTTCGCCGTAAGCTTGAAGCGCATCCAGCTGTTGCAGCAGCGCCGTCAAGTTTGCTTCAAAGGCGGCGGCGTGGGCCGGATATGCGCCGGATAACCCCTGGCAGATGTTTTGCGCCATGATCTTTGCGTTGGCGGGGGAGAGCCAGATGTGGGCATCATGCTCATGATCGTGGTCGTGGTCATGATCGTGGTCGTGATTTTCCCCTTGGCTGTGGTCGTGGTTATGCTCGACGGTACTTTCCAGCAGGGAGATCCCCCGGGCGCTGTCGATGGTTACGGGGCAGCCGTGGAGGATATCCTCCATAAATTCTTCCAGACCCGCACCGGAAATGACCATCACCTGGGCGGCCTCTGCGCTGCGCACCTGGGAAACGCTGAGGGAGTAGTCATGCAGACAGGAGACACTGTCGCTGATCAGCAGGCCAACTTCCAGCCCGGTGCTACGGCACAATGCGGAGGTGAAATCGTAAACAGGCTTGGTGGTGGCGACGATGTCCGCTGTGGGCGTGGTGGATGCGCAGCCGGGGAGCAGAAGTGCCAGAACCAGAAGCAGGGGCAATAATTTCTTTTTCATAAAGTTCACCTGAATGTGTGGGATATACCATGATTATATCACAGTTGTCAAGAAAAAAGAGACTACCCGGCGGTAGTCTCTTTTATGATGTACGGAATCAGTGGTTCTCGATCCACTCGTTGACCTTGGCCTTTGCCAGACGCAGGATGTCTTCGGAGGGGTACGGAGAGGCTTCGCCACCTTGCACATACAGGAAATACAGACCTGCGGGGGTCTGGAACAGGATCTCCTCGTAGCCAGCGGGATCGCCGTAGAAGCCAACGGTGTGCTTCTTGATCAGGGTTGCGGTCTCGGTGTCATATTCCTTCTTGCAGATGATCTTCTTCATCGAACAAACCTCCTTTCTTACGGTTGGTAAGGATATTATACAACTTTTTGTGAAAAAATCAAGGAACGATCCAGTAAAACACCAATAATTTGGATAAAAATGGCTCTTTTCCCAAGAGAGGGAAAGGAAAAGCGGAAAACACTGGTGCAAAATGCACAATAAAACAGGGCGAAATTTAGGAAAGGGTGGTGTGGCGGAAAGAGCCATCCGGGGTGAAGATAAAGGTTTTGGGCGCAATCGGTTCCGCATACAGGCTCCGCCAGGACTCCTCCGGGCCGCTGTAGAAAATGTACAGCAAATTCCCGCAGCTTTCAAAGGCGGCTGCGCCAATACGCTGGACGGTGTAGGGAATGACCAGCGATTCCAGCTTGCTGCACTGGGCGAAGGCTTCGCTTCCAATGGAGACTACCTGGGCGGGGATGTACACGCCCCGCAGGGAAGTGCAGCCGTAAAATGCGCCGTTCCCAATGACTTGCAGGGTCTGGGGCAGATGGATGGTGGTCAGGCGGGCGCACTGGGAAAAGCAGCCCGCCGACAACTCCGTGACGGTTTCGCCCCCAATGGCATCGGGAACGGTCAGCTCCGCCGGGCCGGTGTAGAGGCTGCTGTCGAAGTACAGAACGCCATCGGAAACGGCGAACCAGGGCATATTGGGGTCGGTGGACGGGCCGCTGTTATCACGCACCCCCAGGAAAAAGACAAGGCCGATCACAAACAGGATGCACAGGATCCAGTAGGGCAGGCGCTTGCTGCCTTTGGAGACAGGTGTAGGGCTGGGGACGGTCTGCCTTTCCGGGAGCGGCTCCTGCGACTGCTCCGGCTGGGAAAACGCCTCCGGGGAGCACTGGGCTTCGAGCTGGGGTTCAGCGGGTGGACAGGGAACGCTGGGCTGTTCTTCTATGATCGGTGTTCCTTGGGTTTCAACGGTTTCACACATATTTTTCACCTCATAAGCCCATAATACCACAGTTTTCGCCCCAACGCAACCGGCATTTTCCTCCGGTGCGGCAGGGGCCGGAAAAGCGTTTTCCTCCTTTTTGTATAAGATAAAAAATTGGATGGTTGTTTGCTGTGTATGGCTGCTTACGCAGCGCCTTGGCGTATATGTTCAAGAGGGCGGTTCGTTCCCTTTTTCCAAACGCAAAACCCTCTATCTATATTAGGATTTGCTGATAAATTATCGTCAGTTCGTAATTTGCAACATACAAATAAC
>CAZVAB010000084.1:0-6434 GCA_964625045.1 uncultured Oscillospiraceae bacterium
TGTTCCGGGGCTGCATCCGGGGCTGCCGGTTCTGCCAGGCGGGCTTTTCCTGCCGTCCGGTTCGTAAAAAAAGCCCGGAAGTCCTCTATCGTCAGGCGGTGGAGACTTTGGAAAATTCGGGGCATAATGAGATCACGCTGTCCAGCCTGTCCACTTCCGATTATCGGGGGCTGAAGGAACTGACGGATGAATTCATTCCTTATTGTGAAGCCAACCGGGTCAATCTCTCCGTGCCCTCTCTCCGGGCGGACAACTTCTCCCGGGAGCTGATGGAGAAACTGCAAACAGTCCGCAAGAGCGGCCTGACCTTTGCCCCGGAAGCTGGCACCCAGCGGCTGCGGGATGTGATTAACAAAAACCTGACGGAAGATGAGATCCTCACCACCTGCGCCAATGCTTTTTCCGGCGGCTGGAACAATGTGAAGCTCTATTTCATGCTGGGTCTGCCCACGGAGACAGACGAGGATGTTCTGGGCATTGCGGAACTGGTGTACAAGGTCATCAAGACCTGGAAGGAATGCGCCACCAACAAAAAGCGTGGCCTGCGGGTCCATGTGGCCACAGCGTTTTTTGTGCCCAAGCCCCACACACCGTTCCAGTGGGAGCAGCAGATCACCCCGGAGGAATATCTCCGCCGGTGCAAGCTGCTCAAGAGCCACTTCTATTCCAAGTCTATTGAATATGACTACCATGCGCCGGCTCTGAGCCGTCTGGAAGCCATTTTTGCCCGGGGCGACCGCCGCCTTGCCGCAGTCATTGAGGAGGCAACTGCCAATGGTGCCCATCTGGACGGTTGGGACGAGTATTTCCGCTACGATATCTGGATGGATGCCCTGAAAACCTGCGGCATTGAAATGGAACACTACACCACCCGTGGCTTCGGGGAAGATGAGGTTCTCCCCTGGGACACCATCGATGTGGGCGTGACCAAGAAATTCCTGCGCCGGGAGCGCAGACAGGCCTATGACGGTAACATCACACCGGACTGCCGCCACGGCTGCGCCGGATGCGGTGCCAACTGTCTGCTGAAGGAGGTGCAGTGCGATGCCTAGAGCGCTGTTTGAGAAAACCGGAAATGCAGTGTACATTTCCCATCTGGACTTGATGCGGCTGTTTCAGCGGGCGTTCAAGCGGGCGGGGCTGCCCCTGACCCATACCCAGGGTTTCAACCCAAGACCCTCTGTGTCCATTGCGCTGCCCATGTCCGTGGGCGTAAAAAGCAGCTGCGAGCTGCTGGATTTCCAACTGGATGGAGAAGATGTGCCCTGTGACGAGATCATGAAACGTCTAAACGAGACATTGGTGGACGGCGTGCGGATCTTAGCAGTTTACCCGGAGTGCCGGAAGATCCGGGATATCGCCTATCTTGACTGTACGGTCACTTTGGAGTATGATAATGGTGTTCCTGCCGGCGGAGCAGAAAAGATCCGCAGCCTGTTTGCCCAGGAAGAGTTGATCCTGGAAAAGACCAACCGCAACGGTACAAGGCAGGAAAATATCATTCCCATGATCCGTTTCCTGGATATCACACAGCCGGACGGCAAGACCCTGCAAATGTCCGCCAGGGTCTGCTGCCAGAATCCGGCCCTGAATCCCAATCAACTGGTGAGCGCCATTGAGCGGTATCTGCCGGAATGTAAGCCGGATTTTTCCACCAGTGAACGGCTGGAGATCTATGACACAGAAGAAACAATTTTTCGATAAGGAGAATACGATGGAAGATATCATTGAACTGGAAGAATGTCCCGCTTGCCGGGGCGTTGGCATCATCACCCATGAGGGTGGCTGGAATGTGCAGGTGGAGTGCTGCGACTGCGGCGCCCACACGGTCTATCTGGACTACGAGACCGAGGAGCAGAAGAAAGAAGCAGAGCTGGCAGTGGCCCGGCTGTGGAATATGGGCAAGGTCGTGAAGATCAATCCCGGCGAATAAGTTCCGTGATCATCCGGGAAAGTGCTGGATTTCCAACATTTTCCCGGATGAAAAAAGAATGTAAAAAATTTTTTGAAAAAATCGAAAAAAATGCTTGCATTTTTCGTCAAGGTGTGCTAATATATCCAAGCGCTAAGGCGCAGGACAAAAATATCCGGGTGTGGCGAAGTTTGGTATCGCGCTTGAATGGGGTTCAAGAGGCCTCGAGTTCGAATCTCGACACTCGGACCAAGGGACAGTCTTTTGACTGTCCCTTTTCTTTTGCTTTTTACATAAAAAGAACGTCACAAATAGAATCAAAAGCAGCTCTTCACCGTGCTATGCCCGGACGCGGAAGAGCTGTTTCTTTTTTCTGCATTTGTAGCAAACTGAAACCACTTAAAAGACTGGGAATCTGCCATGGGTTCCCAGTTTTTACATACTCACTCCCCTTTCAAAACAAAATCATTCAGGAGGTACACCATATGGCAAAGCGAATCATCACACCCAAAAAGATCGACCAATACATCCACAGTCTGATCACAGAAGAAAAAAGTCCTGCGACCATCGAAAAATACCGCCGGGATCTGATGACATTCTACCGTTTCACAGGGAATACACCGCTGACAAAGAAACTGGTCATTGACTACAAAGCCGATCTGCAATCACGCTATGCAGTTCGCAGTGTCAACTCCATGCTGGCAGCGGTAAATGGTCTGCTTTTGTACTTTCGCTGGCAGGATCTGCGGGTCAAAACCATCAAGATCCAGCGGCAGCTCTATTGCCCGGAGGAGCGGGAGCTTTCCAAGAAAGAATATGACCGGCTATGCCATACCGCGCGAAAAAAGCGGAATGACCGGCTGGAACTGATCATCCAGACCATCTGCGGCACCGGCATCCGGGTGAGTGAATTGTCATTTATCACTGTGGAAGCGGCTAAAAGTGGCAAGGCTGTCGTACAACTCAAAGGAAAAACCAGAGTGGTTTTTATCATCCGCCCGCTGCAAAAGAAACTGCTGCGCTATGCGGCGGAGCGAAAGATCACCAGTGGCATGATCTTCACCACCAATTCCGGCAAGGCCATCTGCCGCTGCAACATTTGGCGTGAGATGAAAAAGCTCAGCCTGGATGCGAATGTCGATCCGCAAAAAGTCTTCCCCCACAATCTACGGCACCTGTTTGCCCGGGTTTTCTACGCCATGGAACGGGATGTTGCGAAACTGGCTGATATTCTTGGTCATTCCAGCATTGAGACCACCCGCATCTATATCATTTCCTCCGGCTATGAACACCGCCAGCGAATGGAGCAAATGCGTTTGGTGATATAAAAAAGAGCCGCCATCCAGCGGCCTATCACATAATTCACATTATGTCTCTTTTTTATCATATTTTGGAGATTTGCAGAGAAATATACAATTTAAAAAACATATAGACGTTGAGCAAACGACATATTTTGACATATTTCGTCTTTTGTGCTTTACAATTCCAAAATACGGTGGTATAATATGGCTAAAGTATGGTTGAAAAAAAATACCTGCATTTGTAAATTCAAACAACATAATGTGAATTATGTTGTAAACACACGCAAACGCGCAGAAAAGGTGGGGTGATTTGTGTCAAAAGATAAAAGAAGGAATAAAGCCGTTACCTATACGATCATCCTCTTGATTCTCCTGCTTGCGGTAAGCATCACGGCATTGGTCGTATTATTCCTGCGCCGTGGGCCGGGAATTGGCAGCGACACGGTCGCAACTGTGCCGGATAATATGATCACTCCGGATCATTCCACCTCCACCCTTCCCTCTCTGACTGATCCCGGCAACTCTGCTGCCACAGAACCCTTCCCCTCTACAGAGCCGACGGACACCGCCGGAAGCATCCCCACAGACACCGCCCAGCCGGGACCGACACGCCCCCAAAAAGTCACCACCCTGCGGCTGAACAACCGCCAAAGTGATACCGGCATTGCGTTCACCGCTTCCAACCTCTTCCCCGGTGACCGGGAGACAAAGACTTACCAGCTGGAAGTGTCCTACCACGATTCCGTAACGGTCAACTTCCATGCGGATGTGCGCAGCGGATATGAGCATTTGGCCAAGGTGCTGTGCGTCAAGATCACCACCCTGCCCAACGACACCGTTCTGTACGACGGCCCCATGCTGGATATGCCTGCGCAGATCAGTCAGAAGCTGTCCACCCGTGTGCAGACCACACGAGCGCTCTCTTACACTATTACCGCTTACCTGGATACCTCCGTTGGGAACGAATACCAAAACGCCCAACTGATCGCGGACTTCCGCTGGTGGGTCACAGAAACCGAAAATCTGGGGCCACCGGATAAGACCTGGGACGATACCCAGATCCTCTTAGTCAGCGCCGCGGGGCTGTTCTCCGGCACCATGCTGGTCCTGTTTGCGACCCGGCACAAGGGAAAGGAGAATGAAAATGTCTGACTCTAAAACCAGCCGTCGGCTCACAGGCGGTATCATTGCCATCATCTTGCTGTCCATCTGCCTGGCGGTCACCACCTTCTCGCTGGTGTACGCTACGGTTTTTGTTGAAAACAACTACTTCCACACAGGCCGTGTGCAGCTGAACCTGAATGACGGCGAGCCTGTCATCCAGGCCCACGAATTTCTCTTCGAGCCTGGAATGACCGTGGAAAAGACCTTCTTTGTGGAAAACGAAAGCACATGGGAAGTCTATTACCGCATCTATCTGGATAACGTATCCGGTGGTTTGGCGAATATCCTGCAGATCACCATTCTGGACGGTGACCGGGTCCTTTATCAGGACACCGCATCCAATCTCAATCAGGAAAATGTCCTGGCGGCGGACGATACCTTGCAGATCGGCCAGCGCAAGACCCTGACCGTCCGCTTCCACTTCCCCGCCCAGGCGGGAAATACCGCCCAAGCCCAGAGCCTTTCTTTCACCCTCTGCGCAGAGGCTGCCCAAACAAAGAACAACCCGCACAAATTGTTCGGGTAAGGAGCGATCCCATGAAAGTAATGAAATTGATACGAAGCCTGTTCACTTGGCTGATGGTGATCCTGGCAGTGTTCATGATGGTGTTCACCATCGTCTCTGTCTCCACCTTTGACCGGGCGGACCGTAATCTTTTTGGCTATAAAGCCTTCATCGTCCTGTCCGACTCCATGAAAAAGACGGATTTCGCCGCAGGCGATCTGGTCCTGATCAAAGAAGTGGAGCCCGCTACCCTGCGGGAGGGGGATATCATCTCCTACACTTCCCAAAATGTGGAGAACTTCGGCGAGACCGTCACCCATAAGATCCGCACCGTGACCAAGGATGCCGCCGGTAATCCCGGTTTCGTCACTTACGGCACCACGACGGATACCGACGATAAGACCATCGTCACCTACCCCTATATTCTTGGCAAATACCAGTTCCACATCCCCAAGGTTGGTACATTCTTCCAGTTTTTGAAAACAACCCCGGGCTACATCGTGTGCATCCTGCTTCCGTTCCTGCTTCTGATCCTGATGGAGGGAATACGGTGCATCAATCTGTTCCGGGCCTATAAGGCGGAGCAGCAGGCCCAGCTCAAGGCCGAGCGGGATAAGATCGAGGCTGAGCGAGCCGAGAATATGCGCATGATGCAGGAGCTGCTTGCCATGAAGCAGCAGCTGGAACGGTCGGGCTTTACCGGGAACGACCATCCCAACCCATGACCCCGCTCCCCCGCCGGGGGGGCAAACAACGGTGTGAACGCTGAGGAAAGCAGCGCTTACATATATGTCATTGAAAACTATATAAAAGTAGGGAGGAAAACACAATGACTATCAAGAATACAAAGCGGGCATTGTTGACCAGCGCACTGTCAATCCTGATGTGCGTTTCAATGCTCATCGGAACCACCTTTGCATGGTTCACCGACACCGCCACCACCAATGTTAACAAGATTCAGGCAGGTACACTGGACGTCGCTCTTGAAATGTGGGATGGTGAAAAGTGGGTAGATGCTGAGGGTGAAACCCTTGATTTCAAGGCAGCAGACGGCAGAACCGATATCCTTTGGGAGCCGGGTTGTACTTATGAACTGCCTGAACTTCGTATTGTAAACAAGGGTGATCTTGCACTTAAGTATTGGGTTACTATTTCCGGAATCAACGGTGATGCAAAACTTAATGAGGCTATTGAATGGACGCTAAAAACTCCGATTTCGTTAGGTGATTTCACCTATACCCTAGATGTTACGATGGCACCGGGATACAATTCTTGGGGTGATATGCCTATACTCAGTGGAAATGAAGAAGGCTGTATCCTTAAGATTGCCGGTCATATGAAAAAAGACGCCGGTAATGAATATCAGGGTCTTTCTATCGATGGAATCGCTATCACTGTTACGGCTACTCAGTATACTTATGAAAAAGACTTAAATGGTGATCAGTACGATGCAGATGCTACATATCCTAAAGTTTGGGACGGCGTAACCGAAACCGCACCTACAATGACCGACGGTGTTTATCACATCACCAATGCGGCTGAGTTCGCACAG
>CAZVAB010000085.1:0-6360 GCA_964625045.1 uncultured Oscillospiraceae bacterium
GCTTCTCCTTTGTCCCGGGATATCCCATTTTGGATAACCGGCATATTTTTGACCATTATACCCTACGATGTGCTTTTTTCAATAGCTGGCGGCGAATTTCTCCGGGTTTCTTTGGGGGAACCGTAACAAATTCATAACGGTGAGTTTCGTTTCAGTTTAGCTTGCACCGGTAAGATATGGAAGCATAGAAACTGTAAAAGGAGACGAATTGGAAGTATGCTCAAAATTCTGAAATACTTTACGAAAAAAGAATGGACACTTTCCGGCTGCGCTCTGCTGTTCGTGGTGACCCAGGTGTGGCTGGAACTGACCATGCCGGACTATATGTCCCAGATCACGGTGCTGGTGCAGACCCCGGGCAGCGCCATGTCCGATATCCTCTACAATGGCGGTATGATGCTGCTGTGCGCCCTGGGCAGTTTGGTGGCTTCGGTGCTGACGGCTATCTGCACCGCACGGATCGGTTCTAATTTCGCGGCGATCTTAAGGGATCGGATGTTCAATAAGGTACAGTCCTTTTCCATGGAGGAAATCAGCCGCTTTTCCACCGCAAGCCTGATCACCCGCTCCACCAATGACACCACCCAGGTGCTGATGCTCATTGTTATGGGGTTGCAGGTGCTGATCAAAGCACCCATCACGGCGGTCTGGGCCATTTGCAAGATCGTGGGCAAGAGCTGGCAGTGGACACTGTCCACTGCGGTGGCTGTGGGGGTGCTGCTGGTCGTTGTAGGCGTTTGCGTGGTCGTGGCATTGCCCCGGTTCAAAAAGGTGCAGAAGCTGACTGATAACTTAAACCGTGTCACCCGGGAAAACCTCAATGGCATTCGGGTTATCCGGGCTTACAATGCTGAAGCGTATCAGGAGGAAAAATTCAGCCGGGCCAATGAAGAGCTGACCTCCAATCAGCTTTTCACTCAGCATACCATGGCCTTTTTGATGCCAAGCATTCAGGCGGTGATGAGCGGCTTGTCCCTGGCCATTTACTGGATCGGTGCCGTGATCATCAACAATGCGGCACTGCCGGATAAGATCACCTTGTTCTCTGAAATGGTGGTGTTCTCCACCTACGCCATGCAGGTGGTCATGTCCTTTATGATGCTGGTGATGATCTTTATTCTGCTGCCCAGGGCATCCGTTTCCGCAGGCCGGATCAATGAAGTTCTGGATACCGTTCCCACCATTCAGGACGGTGTGGGCGCAGAAGGCGTTGCCGGAAAAGAGGGAGAAGTGGAGTTTCGCAATGTCAGCTTCCGCTATCCTGACGCAGAAGAATATGTGCTGGAAAATATCAGCTTTACCGCAAAAAAGGGAGAAACGGTGGCATTTATTGGATCTACCGGCAGCGGCAAGAGCACGCTGATCAACATGATCCCCCGGTTCTACGATGCCACGGAGGGCGAGATCTTGGTCTCCGGTGTGGATGTAAAGCAATACACCCAAAAGCAGCTCCATGATAAAATCGGCTATGTTGCCCAGAAGGCGCTGCTCTTTCAGGGAACGGTGCGCTCCAATGTGGCCTTTGGCGATAATGGAAAACCCAGAGAAGCCATGGAAGCGGCGGTGGAAAACGCCGTGGAAATTGCCCAGAGCCGGGACTTTGTGGAAAATCTGGACGGAAGCTACGATGGCTATGTCGCCCCTGGCGGCACCAATCTGTCCGGCGGTCAGAAACAGCGGCTGTCCATTGCCCGGGCGGTTTGCCGGGACCCGGAGATCTTCATTTTCGACGACTCCTTCTCCGCACTGGACTATAAGACGGATAAGGTGCTTCGGAAAAAGCTGGACGAAGCCTGCGCTCACGCCACCCGGCTCATCGTTGCCCAGCGTATTGGCACCATCCGGGATGCGGATCAGATCATTGTGCTGGATGACGGACACATTGCCGGAAAGGGCACCCATGAGGAATTGATGAAAAACTGCCAGGTCTATCGCCAGATCGCCCTGTCGCAGCTGAGTGAGGAGGAATTGGCATAATGGAAAAACATACCATGAAGCGCCCCGGCGGCATGGGCCATGGGCGTGTGGCTGAAAAGCCCAAGGATCTGGTGGGGACCTGGAAAAAACTCCTGGGCTACTGTAAAAAGTATCTGCCGCTGATCGTCATTGCAGTGCTGTGCGCCATAGGCGGCACGGTGCTGACACTCCTGGGCCCGGATAAACTGTCCCAGATCACAAAGCTGATCCAGGAGGGCCTTTTGACCGGCATCGATATGGATGCGGTGATGAAGATCTGCATCACCCTGGTTTGCTTTTATGCAGCCAGCTTCCTGCTGTCCCTGCTGCAAAACTGGGCCATGTCCTCTGTGACCCAGAGCGTGACCAAAAAGATGCGGGGAGATATCTCCCGGAAGATCAACAAGCTGCCCATGTGGTACTATAACCGCACCTCCACCGGCGATGTGCTTTCCCGGGTGACCAACGATGTGGATACCATCGGCCAGTCCCTGAACCAGTGCATCGCAAACCTGGTCCATGCCATTGTGCTGTTTTTGGGCTCGCTGTTTATGATGCTCAAGACCAACGGCGTGATGACCTTGACGGCGGTGCTGGCGACAGTCATCGGTTTTGCCTTTATGGGCATCATCATGAGCCGCTCCCAGAAGTATTTTATTGCCCAACAGCGGCAGTTGGGCATCATCAATGGGCACATGGAGGAAATGTACACCGGACAGTCCACCATCAAGGCTTACAACGCAGAGGAACATTCCAAGGCGACCTTTGACGAGATGAATAAGAAAATGCGCGCGGCTGGCTTCAAGGCCCAGTGCCTTTCCGGCATGATGCAGCCGCTGATGAGCTTCATCGGCAACTTCGGCTATGTGGCGGTGTGCGTGGTGGGCGCAGCGCTGGCAATGGATGGGCAGATCGACTTTGGTGTTATCGTGGCATTTATCATGTATGTGCGCTACTTTACCCAGCCCTTGAGCCAGATCGCCCAGGCACTGCAGTCCCTTCAGTCCGCAGCGGCAGCGGGAGAGCGGGTCTTTGAGTTCCTGGAAGCGCAGGAAATGGAAAAAGAGGATGAAAAAGTACACAAACTGGAAAATGTCCAGGGCTATGTGGATTTCAGCCATGTGAAATTTGGCTATGAAGAGTCCCAGCGGACCATCATCCATGATTTCTCCGCTTCCGCCAAACCGGGGCAGAAGATCGCCATCGTCGGGCCCACGGGCGCAGGCAAGACCACGCTCGTGAATCTTCTGATGCGCTTTCATGAGATCCAGGGAGGCGAGATCTCCATTGACGGTGTACCCATCAATGAGCTGACCCGGGAAGCGGTCCATGACCAGTTCTGCATGGTGCTTCAGGATACCTGGCTCTTTGAGGGTACGGTGCGGGAAAATCTCATTTACTGCACCAGGGATGCCAGCGACGAGAAGATGAAGCGGGCCTGCAAGGCTGTTGGCCTTGACCATTTCATCCGCACCTTGCCCCATGGCTATGATACGGTGCTGGGGGATCAGGTAAGCCTGTCCCAGGGGCAGAAGCAGCAGCTGACCATCGCCCGGGCCATGATCGCGGATCGGCCCATGCTGATTTTGGATGAAGCCACCTCTTCCGTGGATACCCGGACGGAGAAGCAGATCCAGGACGCCATGGATCAGCTGATGGAGAACCGGACATCCTTCGTCATTGCCCATCGGCTGTCCACCATCAAAAATTCGGATCTGATCCTGGTGCTGAAGGATGGCGACATCATTGAAAGCGGTAACCATGAGCAGCTGCTGCAGAAGAACGGATTTTACGCGGAGCTGTACAACAGCCAGTTTGACCAGGGGGAAACAGCATGAAAGTAAGATATATCACCATCGAGCGGGAGTATGGCAGCGGCGGCACAGAAATTGCCCGGGGGCTGTCCGAGGAAACGGGCATCCCCTGTTACGGAAAGGAGATCTTGGAGCTTACGTCCCAAAAGCTCACCCAGAGCGTGGAGCAGATCCAGGAACAGGAGGAAAACATGGTCAGCAGTTTCCTGTATACCGTGTACCTGCTGGGAAAAGCCCACAATGGGGACGGGAATATGCTCACCAGCGACGGTGCGGTGTTTGTGGCGGAGCAGGAGAGTATTCGTAAGCTTGCCGCAGGCGGCCGGGGCGTTTTCGTGGGCCATTGCGCCAGTGAAGCGCTGAAAGAGTATCCGGGAGTGGTGAAGGTGTTCATCCGGTGCTCCGACACAGCGGCGAAAAATGACCGCATTACCAGAGAATACGGGATTCCTGCTGAAAAGGCAGAGGCGACCCGGAAAAAATTCGACCACAAGCGTGCTCATTACTACCACTGCAATACCGGAAAGCACTGGGATGATCTGGGGCAATATGACCTGGTGCTGGACAGCGGCGTGCTGGGGGTCGATGGATGCGTGAAAACCTTGAAAGGACTGCTGGATGGTTAAAAGCCGAACATTTTTTAACAAAGATTTCATGAAAAGGGAAAAATCTGGAAGTATAATGGAATAAAATCACGGCAGAGGGAGAGGGGAGATACGATGTTTCAGATCCTGGTGGTAGAGGATGACAAGAATACACGGCTGCTGTTCAAGGCGGTGCTCCAAAGTGAAAACTACCGGGTTTTTACGGCGGAAAACGGCGTTCAGGCACTGGAAGTGATGGATACGGAGCACATCGATCTTGTGGTGCTGGATATCATGATGCCCCAGATGGATGGGTATGAATTCACCCGGACCCTCCGGGAAAGCGACAACAATCTGCCCATTCTGATGGTTTCCGCCAAGCAGCTCCCGGCAGATAAGCAAAAGGGGTTTCTGGTGGGGACGGATGACTACATGACAAAGCCCGTGGACGAAACGGAGATGCTGCTGCGGATCAAAGCGCTGCTGCGCCGGGCAAGGATCGTCAGCGAGCGGAAGATCGTCCTGGGAAATGTAACGCTGGATTATGACAGCCTGACGGTTACACGCAACGGAGAAAGTGTGGAACTGCCCCAGAAAGAATTTATGCTGCTGTACAAGCTGCTCAGCTACCCCGGAAAGATCTTTACCCGCATCCAGCTGATGGATGAGATCTGGGGAGCGGACAGCAGTACCGGCTGGGAGACGGTGACGGTGCACATCGGTAGACTGCGCAAGCGATTTGAGGACTGGGAGGAGTTTGAGATTGTCTCTGTCCGGGGCCTGGGCTACAAGGCGGTGAAAAAGGTATGAAAAAGGGAGAACGGAAGGAACGCTTTGCCCTGACGCTTTTGGTGGCGGCGCTGGTGTTTGTCATTCAGCTGGTGACAGTGGTGCTGGCACTGATCGTCCTGGCAATTTTGATCCGTACCGGGACGCTGGAAGATTTTGCCCTGAAGCATCCTGCTCTGGGCAGCCATCCGCTGCTGTTGGTAATGGGGGCGGTGAGCCTGATCGTGGGCGGCATCCTGTCCGCTGTCTTCGGTAAGATGTTTATGCAGCCCATCAACCGATTTTTGAACCAGATGAACCGACTGGCGGCGGGGGATTTTCAGGCACGCATCCACTTTGGAAAGCCCATATCCTCGCACCCCACTTTCCAGGAGGTGGAGGACAGCTTCAATGCCGCTGCGGAGGAATTGGAACAGACAGAAATGCTCCGCAGCGATTTTATCAACAATTTTTCCCATGAGTTCAAAACGCCCATCGTGTCCATTGCGGGGTTTGCCAAGCTGCTGCGCCGGGGGGATCTGACACCGGCGCAGCAACAGGAATACCTGGCTATCATAGAAGAAGAGTCATTGCGCCTGGCTCACATGGCGACCAGCGTGCTGGATATGACCAAGATCGAAAATCAGGCGATTTTGACCAATGTGCGTACCTACAATGTTTCGGAGCAGGTGCGTGCTGCCATACTGCTGCTGGAAGATAAGTGGGCGAAAAAAGATCTGGAATTTGATTTGCAAATGGGCGAATGCCAGGTCAGCGCCAATGAAGAGCTGCTGAAGCATGTCTGGTTGAACTTGCTGGACAATGCCATCAAATTTTCCCCGGCGGGGGGCTGTATCAGCATCCATCTGGAGGAACAGGGGGAGATGATCGAAGCGTCCGTGGGCAACAACGGAACCCCCATCCCCCCGGAGCGCATCAAGCGGATCTTCCATAAATTTTACCAGGCGGACGAGTCCCACGCCAGCCAGGGCAACGGCATCGGCCTTTCCATTGTGGAAAAGGTGGTGCAGCTGCATGGGGGCAGTGTGGAAGTGGAAAGCACCGAAGAAAAAACGGTATTCACTGTCCGTCTGCCCAAAGATCAGGAATAAAACAAAGGGAGCTTCCGGGGAAGCCCCCTTTGCTGAGACTGTCAAAAAAGCTGTCGTTTTTGTGCCGGTGAATTCATTGGTGCTTGAAAGAGCATCCGGCACACATAAACATTCAGTCCGGCACGA
>CAZVAB010000086.1:0-6340 GCA_964625045.1 uncultured Oscillospiraceae bacterium
GCAGACCGGCCCGGCGTTTGTGGGGATTGTGGCCGGTATAATAAATGTAATATTCGCCATTATACTTTGTGCAGCTACCTGTAAAAACATATAAATCCTGATCCTGTTCCGATCCGCGAACCAGAACTTCGCCATGGTCTTCATAATGAACCAGATCCTTACTGGTCAGCAAGCACCACGGGCATCCTTCGCCGCGGTTTTCGACATCACGATAATCCCGCAGATAGAACAGATAAAAAGTCCCATCCTCGTAATAAGGAATGACATCGGCACACACGGCCTTTCCTTTTGCTCTGTAGTACATATTGCACTTCTCCTTTATGTTCGATTATAATTTTGTTAGGTTTATATAAGATGCAAATTGTTTTTTATGCATTTATCGTCGGTTTCACAATGAATTTTCGTGCAATCGTTTGCACAGGCAGATAAAAATAAAACAATTGCTGTCCACGCTTTATTGACATTCTGACAAATTATGGTATAGTATACATAGTTAGAATTTGTGTGTACGGCGTTGTGCAATCGTTTTCACTAAAAGTATACGATTTTTGTGTTCTTTTGTCTATTGCCACGATTGACAAAATATTTGTTCATTTTTTGTGCAATACCATCATTTTGCTTTTCATGCAAAAATTAAAAAGTTATGAAAGGTGTGTTTTCCATCGTCACGCTCAAAGATGTTGCACGGGAATGTGGCGTTTCCATCTCCACTGCCTCCCGCGCCTTTGATAAACACAGTCGAATCAGCCAGCCTGTCCGGCAAAAGATTCTCACCTGCGCTTCTGACATGGGTTATACCCCCAATTTGATTGCCCGTAGTCTTAAAAACAATCGTACCAACACCATTGCCCTAATTATCCCTTCCATTGATAATGGATTTTATATTGATGTTCTGAAGCATCTTGAGATTACCCTTCATCGGTATGGCTACCGTCTACTGGTCAGTTTCGTGCAGCACGGTATCACCACTGAACGGGAGTGTCTGGAAACCATGGCTGCTGCCAAAGTAGATGCCATCATTATGATCCCTATTGATGCAGGCAACCTGCACTATATCGAAAGTGTTTCCGACCACACCAAGTTTATCCAGCTCTTTACACGGTTATTCGACCAAATCGACAGCATTATTATGGACGATGCCAGTGGTGCTGAGTTGGGCGTAAACTACCTACTCCAACACAACCATAAGCGCATTCTTCTGGTGGGAGGTGAAGATCGCCAGGAGGGCTTCTGGCGCGCCATTGACCACTCCGGAATCGCAAGAGATCAAGTAATGGTTCTCCCCTACAGTGCCTCCAAAGAAGATGTTCAAGCCGCAGTTAAAAAGTTTTCGCCTACTGCCATTTTCTCTGTGGCAGATGCCAATGAGCTGGTGTGGAAAACAGTGCAGCAAATGGAGCTTTCAGTTCCTGAAGATATTAGCCTTCTGGCCTATGATAACACCAGAACCGTCAGTCTTCTCGGGCTGACGGCCGTGGCCCACAATCTGGAGCAGATTGCCACCACCTTGGTCGATCAGCTGCTTGCTCGTTTGGAAGAAGATACCGCCCCCCCACTCCATCTCGTTCTGCAGCCGTTTATCATCGAGCGTGGCAGTGTCAAGCAGCTTCCTTGATTTGCCTGTATATATCCGTGATTTGAAACCGTAGCAAAAGCTGCGGTTTCTCTATCATTTGGGGCCAATCTACCTGTTTCCTCTTATTGAAACATAGCTTCTATTTGTCATATGTACGCTTTACAGCGTAATATAATGCTCTTCCGCAATAAACAAAATGATGATCTGCTGAAATAACCAAACCTGCCCCTTTGTTCTCTATGTCGGCACAAAAAACTTGTAAAACGAAAAGCATTTGAGAAGTTTATCGAACAACGGGTTGCAATTTAAGAATAACGGTATTTTGTATTGGTGCGCACCAAAAAACGCCAAAAGGTATTGAAAAAATCCCATTTTTATGTTAGAATAGAGTGTTGTGGTGAACTCATGTTTCCTACTCGAAAGGCAGAAGCTCATTATATGGGCAAAAGTTGCTCGGTCATTCGAGCATTAAAGCAACGATGGATCGTTATGTCCATGTCACGGATGATTCCCTAACCAGTGCTGTCAAACAGTTCGAGCAACGCACCGCCAAGGCAAGTTAAATTTGGTGCGGTTGTGTAAAATTGGTGCGGAACACATCCCCCAAACCCGAAAAACCATTGAAAACAAAGGAGTTTTGAAATAAATGAAATTAGGTATCGTCGGTCTACCCAACGTGGGCAAGTCCACCCTTTTTAACGCCATCACCAACGCCGGCGTCCCCGCTGACAACTATGCGTTTTGCACCATTGATCCCAATGTCGGTGTCGTCAGTGTTCCTGATGAGCGTTTGAACTGGCTGGCTGATTTCTATCAGCCTAAGAAGACCACCCCCGCCGTCATCGAGTTTGTAGACATCGCCGGACTGGTCAAAGGCGCAAGCAAGGGCGAGGGACTTGGTAACAAGTTCTTGAGCAATATTCGCACCACCGATGCCATCGTCCACGTAGTACGTTGTTTTGAAGACTCCAACGTTACCCACGTGGAAGGCAGCACCGATCCCCTGCGTGACATTGACATCATCAATCTGGAGCTGGTCATGGCCGACATTGAAATGGTGGAACGCCGCATTGACAAGGCACAGAAAGCCATGAAAGGCGGCGACAAAAAGTTTGCCAGAGAGGTGGAATTGTTCACCGGTCTTTTGCAGCATTTGAACGAGGGCAAGCTGGCCCGAACCTACACTGACGATGCTGAGGATCTGGCTTTGATCGCCACTTCTGATCTGCTGACCCTGAAAAAGACCATTTATGTTGCAAATCTGGCTGAAAACGAAGTCAACGAGCCGGAAAATAATCGCCATTTTATGGCTGTAAAGGCATTGGCCGACAGCGAAGGCAGCCAGTGTCTGCCTATCTGCGCCAAGCTAGAAGCCGACATTGCCGAACTGGACGACCCGGAAGAAAAAGCCATGTTTATGGAAGAACTGGGTGTCAATGAGTCCGGTCTGGATCGGCTGATCAAGAGTTCCTATGCTCTGCTTGGTCTGATTTCTTTCCTGACCGCAGGTTCCGACGAATGTCGTGCCTGGACCATTAAGCGTGGCACCAAGGCACCTCAGGCCGCCGGTAAAATCCACACCGACTTTGAGCGTGGATTCATCCGTGCTGAAGTCATTGCCTTTGAAGATTTGAAAGCCCTGGGCACCATGGCCAACGCCAAGGCGCAGGGAAAGGTTCGCTCCGAAGGCAAGGAATATGTAATGAAAGACGGCGACATTGTCAACTTCTTGTTTAACGTGTGATCAAAAAAATCATTTCAACCGCCCCTGATTGTACGGACTGTATGATCAGGGGCGGTTTATCGCTATGGGATTCCGAACAATTGCAAGAAAAGTAGTACCTATTTTTCTTTACTTTTTCCTCTATTTGTGTTAAGATATAAAATAGTATAGAAACAATCATCCAACCAGATGGAAGGGAGATATGATTTATGCTTTTGCTAACAGCCCAACCCCAGCAAGGCGACCCTATTGCACTGGCCATGGTTGCAGTGCTACTGCTGCTTTTGACCATTGCAGTTCTGCGGAAACGTTTTGGCCATAAAAAACCTGTAGCCCAGCCCACTGTCGCTACTCCCAGTACCGTTCAAAACGAGTCACTGGCTCCAGGCTCTGCCGGGCAGCTGAAGCTTCACGATGTGGATCCCAAAACCGCCGCCATGCTCATGGCCATCGTAGCCGACAAAATGGAGAACCCCCTCAACGAGCTACGCTTCATTTCCATTAAGGAGGTCAAGTAAAATGACATACAAAATCACCCTCTGTGGCCGTACTTACGAAGTAACCGTCACCAACGGACAAGCCGTCGTGTTGGACGAATACGATGCAACCACACCGGTCATCTCTGCACCAAATGCTGCTCCTGTGGTCGAACCCGTTGCCGTCAATGTCCCCGCAGCCCCCATCACCGGTGCCGGAGAGGTAGTCAGATCCCCCATGCCCGGAACGATCATAAAAGTAAACGTTACTGCCGGTCAAGCAATCAAAGAAGGGGACGTTCTCGTGATCCTGGAGGCCATGAAAATGGAAAATGAGATCATGGCTCCCAGATCCGGTGTCATCAGTCAGGTAATCGTCTCCAAGGGATCTACCGTGGATACCGATGCGTCTCTGATCGTCATTGGCTAATACGGAGGTTCAAAATGGATATTCTATATAAAAATCTCCTGGCTTTTACCTGGCAGGATCTGGTGATGATCCTACTGGGCTGTCTGCTGATCTACTTAGCCATAAAAAAAGAAATGGAGCCTTCATTGCTCCTGCCCATGGGCTTTGGTACAATTCTGGTCAACATTCCCTTTTCCGATGCACTGACCGGACCAATCGCTGAGCTATATAATGCCGGTATTGCCAATGAACTGTTCCCCTTGCTGCTGTTTATCGGCATCGGTGCCATGATTGACTTTGGCCCCCTGCTGAGCAATCCCAAACTGATGCTTTTCGGCGCTGCTGCGCAATTCGGCATTTTCTTCACTCTATGCATGGCCAGTATGTTCTTCCCGGATTTCCGGGATTACTTCTCCATTGCGATCATCGGTGCTGCCGACGGCCCCACCTCCATCGCTGTGGCCACCAAACTAGGCTCCGCCTATGTAGGTGCCATTACTGTGGCAGCCTATTCCTATATGGCGCTGGTGCCTGTCATTCAGCCTCCGGTCATCAAGGCTCTGACCACCAAAAAAGAGCGCATGATTCGAATGCCCTACGAACAGAAAAACGTGTCCAAGCTGACCCGGATCCTGTTCCCCATCATCATTACCATCGTTGCATCTGCCATCGTCCCTCAGGCCACTGCCCTCATTGGCTTCTTAATGTTTGGTAACCTGATTCGGGAATGCGGTGTGCTGGACTCTCTTTCTGAGACTGCCCAAAAGGTGCTGGCAAACCTGATCACCATTTTCCTGGGCATCAGCGTGGCCTTCAACATGACATCCGAACAGTTTATCCAGCTGGACACTCTGCTGATTCTGGGACTGGGTTTGGTCGCCTTTGTCGTGGATACCGCCGGTGGTGTGCTGTTTGCCAAATTTCTGAATCTTTTCTCCAAGAAGAAAATCAATCCCATGATCGGCGCAGCAGGCATTTCTGCTTTCCCCATGTCCGGTCGTATCGTTCATAAAATGGCACTGGAAGAAGACCCGCAGAACTTTTTGCTGATGCACTCCATCGGTGTCAATGTTTCCGGTCAGATTGCATCGGTCATTGCCGGCGGCATTATCCTGAACATCGCCGCTGGATTGATGGGAGGTTAATCTATGAATTATTTGACAAGTGTAGCGACTGTTCCCCAGTCCGCTGATATCCAACTGCAATTGAATCCCATGGCTTTTGTGGAAAATCTGAAATACATGGGCATTGGAATGCTCGTGATCTTTGCGGTGATTGGCCTGATCATTTTAACCACCAAATTGGTCAATTATCTCTTCTCTGAATAAAAGAAAACGTGAGCCGAAATCGGCTCACGTTTTTTCCTTTTACAGCCGACGGCCATCCCCGAAGGCGCAGATCAGCAAATCTTCTTTGCGATAGTCGCCGCCCCACCATGCGCTGAATTTCTTATAAACTTTCGCCTTGGCTTCCTCATCATTCTCTGCCAGAACCAGTGTCTTAAAATCATTATTTTTGCTCATTCCAACATAGGTCATATTTTTGTCCTCCTGTATTTCAGTATGGTCTTCGATTTCCTATATTCTATCACAAGAATAAGCAAAAGTCGACAGTTATTTAGGCATTATCTCAGAAGTGTCGTTTTATTGCGACTCTTTCGGCAAAAGAAGTGGCATCGGATGATGATCCGATGCCACAAATCGTCTTTATTAGTCCAGGGGCTTCATGGTGGGGAACAAAATCACTTCACGAATCGTATCAGCGCCGGTGAACAGCATCACTGCCCGATCGATACCGCAACCCATGCCGCCCGTAGGAGGCATACCATATTCCAAAGCATTCAGGAAATCCTCGTCCAGCATTTCGGTTTCATCGTCGCCACGCTCACGCTGCTCCACCTGCTTCTGGAAACGCTCTCTCTGATCCAGAGGATCATTCAACTCGGAGTAGGCATTACCCATTTCGCTACGGCAGATGAAGAACTCAAACCGCTCGGTCAAGCGAGGATCTTCGGGAGACTTCTTGGTCAGAGGAGAAACTTCCACAGGGTACATGGTGATGAAAGTGGGCTGCACCAGATGCTCCTCCACTCTCTGATCGAAGGTGGCGTACAGAGCGTTGCCCCAGGTCTTTTCGGCAGCATCTGCCAGTTCCAC
>CAZVAB010000087.1:0-6336 GCA_964625045.1 uncultured Oscillospiraceae bacterium
CACTGCGTCTGGCAATGCCGGGGATTTCGTCTATTGCCGCTATGGCGGACTCATACTCGGTCATAATGCTGCATGAAGTTTTATACCCATTTTCAAAAAGGAGGTCACGAAACATGGTAAAACCGAAAAAATGCACAGGAACAGCGCAAGCTGGAGCGTTTGGAAAATAGAAGAGCATCCGTGCACAGCAGTTTCTGCACGGATGCTCTTCTGTTTTATGATGACCGCCTTGTGGTGCGGCACTTTGTTAGGAATGGGCAGCGCCGGAAGCGGCGGTTTCCTGAATGTAGTTGAGCAGCGTGTCCCAATCCAGAGGCTTGGAAATATGACCGTTCATTCCAGCGTCCATATAGGTGTTGATGTCCTCAGCAAAGGCGTTGGCGGTCATGGCGATGATGGGGATGCGGGCTTTTTTCGGTTGCTCCAACCGGCGGATCAGGGCAGTGGCTTCAAGACCCGTCATCACCGGCATCTGGATATCCATGAGGATCAGATCGTAAGTGCCGGGGGCGGCCTTATCCAGCAGCTGCACACATTCCTGACCGTTGCAGGCCCGGTCGGCACTGATGCCGTGGATACGCAGAACTTCCTGAACGATCTCCCAGTTGATCTCGTTGTCTTCCGCCACCAGCAGATGCAGGCCCGAAAGGGCTTTGCCCTGGGCTTCGGCAAAGGTGTCCACAGGGGAAACGTTGCACAGGGTGTTGACAATGGAGGGGCGGAACATGGGGCGGGGCAGGAAGCCATCGGCTCCGGCGGCGGAAGCGTCATCCGCAATGTCGGTGTGGTCAAAGGTGCTGATGAAAATGCGCAGCGGATGGTCTGCGGATGCTTTGCGCAGGGCAGCAACCGTATCCAGGCAATCCCGCTGGGCCATGACCCGGTCCACGATGACCGTGTCATAGGGAATCGCACTTGGGGCACGGAAGCAGGCAATGGGATCGCCGGTGGCGATATCCGCCCGGGCACCAAGATCTTCCAGGAAGAAGCGGGTGCTTTCCATATATTCGCCGATCAGCAGAATACGGGAGCCGGACAGGGGAGTGCCGAACGCCGGTCCCTGGGCTTTCGGGATGCGCATGGTAACGGTGAATGTGGAGCCTTTCCCGGGGGCACTGTCAATGGTGATCTGGCCGCCCACCATGTCCACCAACTGCTTGGTGATGGCCATGCCCAGACCGAAACCCTCCACGGTGTTGATGCGGCTGTCCTTTGCCCGTGTGAATGCGTCGAAGATATGCTCCTGAAATTCCTGGGTCATACCCACGCCGGTATCCTTGACGGAAAAGCACAGCTCCACACGCTGCGGGTCCTCCGCAAACTCCCGCTCCCGGACGAAAATATCGATCCGTCCGCCGCAGGGCGTGTATTTCACGGCGTTGCTGATTAGATTGATCCAGATCTGGTTCAGCCGCACCTTGTCGGTGTGGAGCCATTCCTGGGTGATGTTTTCCAAATGGATCTCAATGCGCTGCTGCTTTTCCAAAATCATCTGGTACATGATGTTTACCAGATCTTCGGTGGCGGAAGTCAGCTCAAAATCCGAGGGGTCCAGCGTCAGCTTGCCGCTTTCGATTTGGGAGATATCCAGCACATCGTTTACAAGGGTCAGCAGATGCCGCCCGGCAATGGAGACCTTGTCCAGACATTCGGACACCCGCTCCGGGTCCTCCACGTTGTTTTGAGCGATCTGGGTCATGCCCAGAATGGCATTGAGCGGGGTGCGGATGTCATGGCTGACAGACGAGAGGAACAGGGTCTTCGCAGCACTGGCGCTGCGGGCTTCATTGGTGGCTTCCAGAAGCTTTTGCTGATATTCCAGCTCCCGGGCCTTTTCGCCGGTGATCTCCTGGAGCATACCAAGAACATATTTGGGCTCGCCGTTGTGTTCCAGATCCACCAGAACGATGGTGGCCCGGCACCAGATCTTGCGCCCGTTCCGGGCGGCCAGATAATCCATGCTGTAGCTGTGGCGCACCTCAGAAATGGATGCTTCGTTGAGCATTTCCTTGATGGAATCCAGGCAGATCTGCTCCCGGAAGGAGTCGATATAGCTGTCATCCACCACTTTTGAAAGGACATTATGCAGCAGTGTTGTGTATTTTCCCTCCTGGGGCACATACCGCCGCAGCCAGGACGGGAGGAAAAGCACCTGGAAGGTATCGTTCTGCACATCCACATAGAACCCGGCGAAATATACGCTTTGCAGGGAGTCCAAAATGGCACTCATCCGCTTGACAGAGGTGTTGGCGACGGTGTTGCGCTGGATGTACTTGTTGCTCACGGAGCGCAGGATCAGAACGAACAGACCGTAGAACAGCAGAACGGTCACGGTCATCATCAGCGTGGAGGAGAACACATGGATCTGGGGGTAATATACATACAGCTGGAAGGTATCGTGGCTCCGGGCAGCGCCGAAGTAGCCGACACCGTCAATGCTGAAGCAGGCGGGGGTCGTCAGATCCGGCATATTATAGATCTCTTTGATCACGGCGCACTCGGAGACCTTCTTGCCGCTTAGTGCGGTGTCGTTGGTGCCTAAGATGTTGCCGTTTCGGGTGATGAAGAAGGTGCCGCCGTCTTCCATCATAAAGCCGTTGAGTATTTTGAAAAGATCCTGCAATTCTGTCTCGGTGAGGATATCCCCGCGCCCTTCCATAATGGTCTGACGGATGCGCTCATAGGCATCGCACTGGGTCTGCATGTGCTCAAAGGCCTCTTCCACGGAAGCGGTCGCCTGGGATTTGTCGATGCGGGAGACGGCCCAGAAAGCAGCCAGAGTCAGCACCAGACCGATGATGGCCAGGCGCAGGATCGACAATTTCTTTTGAGTGGCTTCTATTTTCATGTATTGCTCCATTCCAATGGTGAGCCGAAGCCCAGAGAGTGTCTGACAGACGGGATGTTATTCCAGCGTTTGCAATCCATCCACCACCTGCTGGTGTGCGGAGCGCACCTGTTCCAGAAGGGGGAGATCCGTCAGCGGTCTGCCGCCCCGGAGGAGCTCTGTCAGCTGGGAGGCGGTTTCCTGCAGCGTGTCGAAGCCCAAATTGGCGGCGACACCTTTGAGGGTGTGGGCTGCCCGGAAGGCATCGTTCCAGTTTTCCTGAGCGATGCTGTCATTGAGCAGCTGCAGGCTGTTGTCCTGCAAGTACATTTTGGTGAATTTGCGGATCATCATTTCGCTGGGGATCCGTGCGAAGACGGCATCATAGCTGCTGCCGATCCGGGTGTAGAATTCTTGTAAAGTCATGTCATTAATCCTTGTTGTTTGCTCTTTTTTTATTTTTCATGTGATACATTTGCAGGTCAGCCTCCCGAATGGCTTCGGAAAGGGGAGCGGTGCGGTAGGCACCGCCGTAGCTGACATCCAGGCGCAGCTGGGGGCATTCGTCAATGACGATGGAGCGCACCGCTGTGCGGATCTCTTTCAGCCTGCGGTTAAAAACTTCCTCCTTGATTTTGGGGAAGATCAGCACGAATTCGTCGCCGCCGTAGCGGATCAGCTTGTCATCGCCGCGGATGCGGGAGAGGATGGTGCTGCCAAGGGCCTCAATGGCTAGGTCACCGATGTGGTGACCATAGGTGTCGTTGATCTGCTTGAAGTGATCCAGATCCAGGAAGCCCACGGCATCGCAGCCTTCCAGGCTGGGGCCAAAGCTGTCCAGATACAGCCGGGAGTAAGCGTGGGTCATGGAATCCTGGTAGAAATTGGGCAGGATGGGATTGGCGGAGCCGGAAATGCCAACTTCGCAGGAAGCAAAGCTGTTGCTGTCCAGCCGGACGGCTACTTCCAGCACACAGGCCCGGCCGTCCACGGGGGTATAGCGGGAAAGAACACAGTAAAGGTCCCCGTCCTTGCTTTCCAGCTTGCTGACCCAGCCCGTTTCTTCCATGGCCCGGCGGGAAGAACAGTTGCCGCAGCAAACGCTCTTGTCCCAGATGGCGTAGCAGCATTCGGGGGTTTCGGTGATATTTCCGTCCTGGTCGAAAGTCAGTACATGATTTTTCAGGGGGTCTACGATCCGCACCAGATCCACCATCTTCCGCAGACGGGTGCAGGTCTCCAGCAGGTCCTTGCCCGCGTCAGAGCCCGCAAGCTGGGGGACACCCATGGAACGGCCCAGAACTTCTTCGTGGATATCCGTAAAGATACCCACAGCACCGCACCGCCCAATGTTATCCGATGCCCAAAGGGTGTGGGCCTCCACCCGGTACCAGCGCCATACACCGCTGACAGGGGCGAGAACTTCCGCCTGAAAATCGGGATTGGACCGGGTGCTGCTGATATACAGATTTTGCAGCCGCTTCCAGTCCTCTTTGCGCAGCAGATCGATCCCATTATCCACATCCAGCTGCAAAACTTTTGTGATGGCCTGCCCCTGCTCGTTCCAGCTGGTGAAGGAGAGCTTGTCAGTCCAGCTATTGTAAGAAAATTGCGTGCCGCCGCAGTGCTTGGAAAGGAACTGGGTCTTTTCCCGTTCAATGCCGATCAGGCGCTGCGCCCGGTCATCCAGGGGCAGCGCCTGCTGCTCCAATGTCTCCATAGAAAGGCGCATGGCTTCCGCACGATAGTCAAACAGCTTGTCGTACTCGGAGATGGCCTGGCGCATCAGGTTGGAAACGGAGCGCAGGCACTCCAGCAGAAGCGGGTTGAATGCGCCGCATTTTCCCGCCATGATCATGGCAATGGCGGTATCGTGGCTGTAGGCCCTTTTGTAACAGCGGTTGGTGGTCAGCGCATCGTATACATCCGCCAGGGCGACCACCTGGGCGGAAATGGGGATCTCGTCCCCCACAAGGCCGTCCGGGTAGCCCTTACCGTCCCACCGCTCATGGTGCCAGCGGCAAATCTCATGGGCGGTGCGCACCATGGGATCATCCAGATCCAGGGAACTGTTCTGCAAAAAGTCATCACCGTAGACGGTGTGTTTTTTCATGATCTCCCATTCCTCATCGTCCAGCTTGCCGGGCTTGTTGAGGATGTGCCAGGGGACACGGATCTTGCCCATGTCGTGCAGAGCGGAAAGGGTGATGATCATGGAGATCTCCGATTCGCTCAACTTGTACTGGTCAGTCAGGTGGACAAGCTGCCGCAGCAGCAGCTCCGTCAGGATACGCACATGGAGCAGATGGTCGCCAGTTTCGTTGTTGCGGGACTCAATGGCGGCGCTTAGGATGTTGACCATGGTATTGTTGGCTTTTTCCCGCTCCAAAACCTGCTTTTTCACCATGCGTACCAGATTTTTTTGCCGGGCGTAGAGCTTTAGGGTGTTGCTGACCCGGCGCTGGACAATGGTCAGGTTGAAGGGCCGGCGGATGTAGTCCGTTGTGCCCAGGGCATAGGCCCGCTGGATGAAAGAAGAGTCGTCCTCGGCGGAAATGACGATCACCGGGACCTCCTCCGCCCACTGCCGGCTCTGCATGGCTTCCAGCACACCAAAGCCATCAAGCTTGGGCATATTGATATCCAGCAGCAGAAGATCGATATCCAGATGCGTCTCCAGCAATTCCAGAGCTTTCACGCCGTCGTCGCAGTACAGGTATTCATATCCGTCCCCCAGGACCGCGGTGAGGATCTGCTGGTTGATGGGGGAATCGTCTGCGATCAGGATCTTTTCTTTCAAAGCGCTCGTCCCTTTCCTTTATATATTAGTAAGTGTATCAGATCTCTATGCTCAACCAGGATTATATCGCAAAACTTCGCAATTTGGAAGATGTAATCATCACAAATGTTGAGAATATTTCAGACCAGCTCCATATTTATATCGAACTGCCCAGATCAGAACATATCTGCCCAGCCTGTGGCGCCGTCACAAACCACGTTCACGATTATCGTATGCAGACCGTTAAAGATGTTCCCCTGGCAAGAGAAACATTCCTGCATCTTCGCAAACGCCGCTATCGCTGCTCCTGCGGGAAGCGTTTTTTTGAAAAGAACTCATTCCTGCCCCGCTATTACAGGGCAACTTCCAGATTGATCTGCGAAATCATCTTCGCATTCAAGAAGCTTGTTTCCGCCGCGGAAATCGGGAATCGTTACAATGTTTCATCTTCCACTGCCATGCGCTATTTCAAGTGCGTGAATTACAAGCCCAGAGAACTGCCGGAGGTTGTTTCCCTGGATGAATTCAAGGGCAATTCCGGCGGTCAGAAGTACCATAGCATTGTTGCCGACCCCCAAAACCATAAGATATTCGACATTCTCTCTGACCGCTATGAAAGCAATTTAGTGAAGTATTTCTCACAATTCGAATCGAAAAAGAATGTAAAATACTTTGTTTCGTAAATTTCAAGAACAAATTGAACACTTTATAGAATGAAATTCAAACCTTG
>CAZVAB010000088.1:0-6294 GCA_964625045.1 uncultured Oscillospiraceae bacterium
GATGATGTTCTTGCCGAAGTCCTTGGAGGAAGTGGCATCCTCCTCGTCGGCAATCAGCGCCTCCCGCAGCACCTTCCAGTTGAAGCAGTAGATACCCATGGAGGCGTTGGTGGACTTGGGATGGGCGGGCTTCTCCTCAAACTCATAGATGGAGTTGTCGGGATTGGTGTTGAGGATGCCGAAGCGGCTGGCCTCCTCCAGGGACACATTGCGCACGGCGATGGTGCAGGAGGCGTTGTGGGCCACGTGGTACTCCACCATGGCGTTGTAGTCCATCTTATAGATGTGGTCGCCGGAGAGCACCACCACGTAGTCCGGGTCAAAGCGGTCCACGAAGTCGATGTTCTTATAGATGGCGTTGGCGGTGCCCTCGTACCAGCCGGACTTTTTGTCGTTGCGCTCGTAGGGGGGCAGCACCTGGGCGCAGGAGTGGGTCTTGTTCAGACTCCAGGGCTGGCCGTTGCCGATGTACTCGTTCAGCTCCAGGGGCTGATACTGGGTCAGAATGCCCACGGTATCGATGCCGGAGTTGACACAGTTGCTCAGGGGAAAGTCAATGATGCGGTATTTTCCACCAAAGGGGACAGCGGGCTTGGCGGTGTTCTCTGTAAGGACTTTGAGACGGCTGCCCTGGCCACCGGCCAGGAGCATTGCGATGCAGCGTTTCTTCTGAAAATACATATTGACAGCTCCTTGTTGTTAATGATGAGGTTATTCTTGGCGGAAGAAGGAGATACTCATGGGGAGAATGTCAAACAGAGCGCTCCGTTTGTATTCCCGGTAGGGGATCTCCTCGCTAACGGCGTCCCGGACTGTACTGCCGGTGCCGCCGTATTGGACATCGTTGGAAGAGAAAACGCATTTGTAGCTGCCGGGGGCACCAACGCCCAGGCGGTAGCTTTCCCGGTTCACCGGGGTGAAGTTGCAGGCGACGATCAGCTCACTGCCGTCCGGTGCCATGCGGCGGAAGGCGATGAGACTGTTGTCCCCATCGTCCGGCTGGATCCACTGATAACCGTCCCAGCTGATGTCGTCCGCCCAGAGGGCGGGGTTGTCCAGATAGAACCGGTTCAGATCCCTGAAGAAGATCTGGGTCTTGCGGTGCATATCGTAGTCCAGCAGCATCCAGTCCAGCTCCTGCTGGAAGTTCCACTCGGTGAACTGGCCCAGCTCACCGCCCATGAATTGCAGCTTTTTGCCCGGATGGGCCATTTGATAGCCCCGGAGCAGCCGCAGATTGGCGAATTTCCAGAAATAGTCCCCGGGCATTTTGGTCAGAAGACTTCCCTTGCAGTGCACCACTTCATCGTGGGACAGGGGCAGCAGGTAATTCTCCGAAAAAGCGTAGGTCATGGAGAAAGTGAGCATATTGTGGTTATACTTGCGGTAGATGGGGTCCTGCTTCATATAGCGCAGGGTGTCGTTCATCCAGCCCATGTTCCACTTGAAGAGGAAGCCCAGGCCGCCCATATAATCGGGCTTCGTGACCAGGGGAAAAGCGGTGGACTCTTCCGCCGCCATGATGATGCCGGGGCGCAAAGAGAAGCAGGCGTGATTCAGCTGCCGCAGAAAATCAATCGCCTCCAGATTTTCCCGTCCGCCGAAGCGGTTTGGCCGGTAGTTGGGCCGGTTGTAGTCCAGATACAGCATAGAGCTGACCGCATCCACCCGCAGGCCGTCTATATGGAATACTTCCAGCCAGTAGACGGCGTTGGATATCAGGAAGCTCTTTACTTCCGGCTTTCCAAAGTCAAAGATCCGGGTGGTCCATTCGGGGTGCTCGTTCATGCCGGGATCCGACAGTTCGTATGTACAGGTACCGTCAAACTCGTAAAGGCCATATTCATCCTTGGGGAAGTGGGCGGGGACCCAGTCCAGGATCACACCAATGCCGTGCAGGTGCAGGATGTCCACCAGTTCCATCAGCTCTTCAGGACTGCCGTAGCGGCTGGTGGGGGCGTAATAGCCCGTAACCTGATAACCCCAGCTGGGGTCATAGGGATATTCACTTAACGGCATCAGCTCCACATGGGTATAGCCCATGTCCTTGACATATTGGGCAAGGAGCGGCGCAATTTCAGAATAGGAGTAAAGACCGCCATACTTTCGCCGCCGCCAGGAACCCAGATGCACCTCGTAAATGTTCACCGGGGATCGGAGCGGAGCACGGTCAGCGCCGCTTTGCATCCAGGTATCGTCCTGCCACTGGTAGCGATCCAGAGGGCTGATGACACTGGAAGTGTCCGGCGCGCGGCAGGCGCGGAAGCCCACAGGGTCGGCTTTGAAGACCTGACGGCCGGAATGATGAGTGATAAGGTATTTGTAGGCACAACCGTAGGTGGGGTGCGGTGACCAGGCTTCCCAAACGCCGCCGGAAAGGGGCTGCATGGGCAGATCCTCGCGGTTCCAGAAGTTGAAATCGCCTACCACATGGACATTTTTTGCATTGGGTGCCCAGACCCGGAAAACGAAACCGTCCTGTCCGTCCCGGTTTTCCGGGTGACAGCCCAGGAAGTTGTAGGCCCGCAGTGCGGTGCCCTGATGATAGGAGTCGAGAAATGCCTGGATCGTCTCAGCCATTTTAGACCCTCCTTTCGTATCATGGAAAGCCTGCGGCAAAAGGGCCACAAGTATCCATGAATAACATATCACATTTTCAGCGATTAGGAAAGAGCCAAAATGTCTAAAAATGAAGATTATTTTCCGTCGTTTTCCACAATGAAACGCCAGGAAATTGGCTTTTCACTGGGAAAATCAACAAAATTCGACTGTTTCTCCAACCAGGTGACACCCAGCCATTTCTGGAATTTCAGTCCACAGTGGGGGAACACTGCCCGTATATTGTAGCCTAACTTCTGGTGAAAAGCAAGGCTTGCCGTGTTTTCGCTGGTCACCAGGGCGTAAATCACCCGATAGCCCTGCTTCCACAGAATGGATTCCAGGAGGGTGTAGAGCTGCCGCCCGATGCCCCGGCCCTGAGCGGCGGGGGAAAGGTAAACGGATACTTCGCTGCACCAGCTGTATGCCGCACGCTGGAAAGGGGCGCTGCCGTAGGCATAGCCCAACACCTGACCCGCTTCCTCCCACACAAGCCATGGAAACTGGGCCGTATAGGAAAGAAACCTCTGGGAAAATTCCTCCTCGGTTGGAACGCTGTATTCAAAAGTGTAGGTGGTATTTTCCACGTATGGCGCATAAATGGCGAGCATTTGCGGAATATCCCCCACAGTGGCAAATCGGATCATGGCTGACCTCCGTTGATTGATAAGTCTATTTTAGTATAGAAGAAGAAAATCGTCAAGGTTGACAAGCGTTTTCAAAAGCGTTAAAATGAAGAAAAAACAAAAAGGAGGCAAAACCATGGATGCTGACAGTAGTGGCAATATACCCAGGGCGATGACCTTGCAGGCACCATGGCGGAGCCTGTAAGCGCGTACTGCCTGCGGATAGTGCCTTTTGAACAACACAAAAGGAGGAAAGATAATGGCAGAATATTTGGAAAAAATGGAAGAAAGCCTGCACGTACTGCTGGATAACAAGCGCTATGCTTCCATCCGTGACCTGCTGGGGACCTTCCATCCCGGCGATGTGGCCCAGCTGCTGCAGCGGATGGAGGAAGAGAAAATGCCCCTGCTGTTCCGGCTACTGCCCAAGGAACTGGCGGCGGAGGCATTCGTGGAAATGGAGCCGGAGGATCAGGAGCTGCTGATCCGCAGCTTTTCGGATAACGAGCTGAAGCAGATCGTGGATGAGCTGTATGTGGACGATGCGGCGGATCTGGTGGAGGAAATGCCCGCCAATGTGGTCAAGCGGATCTTGAAGCAGGCAGACCCGGAGATGCGAAAGTCCATCAATCAGATCCTGCGCTACCCGGAATATTCCGCCGGTGCCATGATGACCACGGAGTATGTGTCTCTGCGCCCGGATATGACGGTGGCGGAGGCGTTTCTGCGCATCCGCCGGCAGGGCGTGGACAAAGAGACGATCTATACGTGTTATGTCACCCAGGGCCGGAAGCTGGTGGGCATGGTGACGGTGAAGGATCTGCTGCTGGCAGCGGATGATGAAGCAGTGGTATCGGATTTTATGATCACCAACCTGATCTCCGTGACCACCCACACGGACCAGGAAGAAGTGGCCCGGATGTTCAGCCGGTATAATTTCCTGGCTCTGCCCGTGGTGGATGGGGAGAATCGGTTGGTGGGTATCGTCACCTTTGACGACGCCATGGATGTCATGGAAGAAGAGGCAACGGAGGATATGGAACTGATGGCAGGTATGATGCCGTCGGAAAAGACCTACATGAAGAGCTCTGTCTTTGAGCTGTTCAAAAATCGTATCCCCTGGCTGATGCTGCTGCTGGTGTCCGCAACCTTTACGGGCATGATCATCTCCTCCTTTGAGGATGCGTTGAGTATGCTTCCGGCGCTGACGGCGTTTATCCCCATGCTGATGGATACTGGCGGTAACTGCGGCTCCCAGTCCTCGGTCACGGTCATCCGTGCCCTGAGCCTGGATGAGCTGGAATTTCGGGACCTGCCCAAGGTCATCTGGAAGGAGATCCGCACGGCGGCGCTTTGCGCGTTGGTGCTGGGCCTGGTGTGCTTTGGGAAGATATTCTTGATCGATCACCTGCTCATGGGCAATGAGAGCATCAGTCTGCTGGTCAATGGCGCGGTATGCCTGACCCTGGTGGTGACGGTGGTTATCGCCAAGGTGGTGGGCTGTACATTGCCCCTGCTTGCCAAAAAGCTGGGCTTTGACCCGGCGGTGATGGCAAGCCCCTTTATCACCACCATCGTGGACGCATTGAGCCTGCTGGTGTATTTCATGTTTGCCAAAATGCTGCTGGGCGTTTGACAGGATCGAGTAGGAGGGGCTAAATAGCCCCGACCTCTCACACCACCGTGCGTACGGTTCCGTACACGGCGGTTCAATCGTCGGCGGGGTAAATGCCCCGCAGCTTCTGCATGGCCCGGGGCAGGGCATCTTGGGCATTGCCCCAGGGCTTGCTGGCGTTGCGGTAGTCATACTTGGCAATGAGCCAGTCCAGATCCTCTTTCACCCGCAGCAGATTTTCTTCCGCCAGAGGGAGCAGCTCTTTTTGAAACCATTCTTTCTGGCTGTCCGGCAGCCGCGCCTGGGACTCTTTCAAAAGCCTTGTCAGGTGGCGCAGGCAGAAGCCCTTGGAGGAGAGAACTTTTTCCCGAAACTCCGGCTCTTTCAGCAGGTAGAAAAAAGTGGCAAAGTAGCGGTCCATGTTGTACTCCACCTTTTCGCAGATGGCACAGCGGTCCAGCCGTGCTTCCAGCCGCTGCCAGTAGGGCGTTTCGGTGGTCTGGGGCTGCTTGCGGCCAAACAGGCTCTTCTTTACAGGGGGCTCGTAGTTGTCCAGCCCCTCATGCAGTTCTTTCAAAAGCCCGGCGTAGTAGGTTTGGAGCATCAGGGCGCTACCCAGAGTGTTGCCGTAGTCATAGAGCTTTTTCATGTGAACGCCGCAAAAGCCCTGCTCGTCGGTGGCGGCCCGGACATCCGGCTCCATATAGCTGGCACCGGGGCCGGCAAAATACCGAATGGCGCTGCGCTCTGCCTGACGCTCCATGGCGCAGAAGGGGCACTCGTCATTGGCTTCAAATCCCTCGTTGACCGGGATGGTGTAAAGCTTTTCTTTCATGGCTCATTCCTTTATCAGAAGTTCCGCAATTTGCACTGCGTTGGTGGCAGCGCCTTTGCGTACCTGGTCGCCGCAGCACCACAGGCAAAGGCCGTTTTCGTCCGTCAGATCCGGGCGGATGCGGCCTACGAATACCAGATCCTGGTCGGAAGTGTCCAGTGGCATGGGGTATTCTTTTGCCGCTAAATCGTCCACCAGCCGGCAGCCGGGGGCGGCAGCAATGGCGGCCCGGGCTTCTTCCACGGAAACGGGATGGTCAAAACGCAGGCTGACGGATATGGAGTGGCTGCGCACCACCGGGACACGGACACAGGTGCAGGAGACCTTCAGCTCCGGCAGGTGCATGATCTTGCGGCCCTCGTTTTGCAGCTTCATTTCCTCGCTGGTGTAGCCGTCGCACTGTTCGCCGCCGATCTGGGGAATGAGGTTATAGGCGATCTGGTGGGAAAAGACCTTGGGCTGGTAGGTTTCTCCCCGCTCCAATGCGTGAACCTCTGCCATCAGTTCCAGTGGCCCGCCTGCTCCGGCACCGGATACCGCCTGATAGGTGGAGGCGGTCATGGCACGGCAGGTGCATGATCTTGCGGCCCTCGTTTTGCAGCTTCATTTCCTCGCTGGTG
>CAZVAB010000089.1:0-6265 GCA_964625045.1 uncultured Oscillospiraceae bacterium
GCCCAGATCAAGGCCATGAAGAAGGTCTCCGGCTCTTTGAAGCTGCTCTACTCCCAGTACCGGGAGCTGCAGAGCTTCGCCCAGTTCGGCTCCGATCTGGATGCGGACACCAAGGCCCGTCTGGCTTTGGGCGAACGGATCGTGGCGGTGCTGAAGCAGAGCTGCAATGCCCCTGTGGAAGTGGCCCATCAGGTGTGCATCCTCTACGCCGTTACCAAGGGCTACCTCAACGACGTTGCCGTGGAGAAGATCCCCGCCTTTGAGGTGCGGCTACAGGAGTTCATGAACAGCCGCCACGCCCATGTGCTGGATGCCAT
Source organism: uncultured Oscillospiraceae bacterium (assembly GCA_964625045.1). GTDB lineage: Bacteria > Bacillota > Clostridia > Oscillospirales > Oscillospiraceae > Faecousia. The sequence goes on from CAZVAB010000089.1 coordinate 318, forward strand.
CCGCACCAGCGGCAAGCTGGAACCCGAAACCGAAGAAGCCCTGGCTGCTGCCCTGAAGGAGCTTCTGACCGAATTTGTAACAAACTGACCCGGAAGGAGGGGACACCATGGCTGGCGTTTCCACCAAGGAAATCAAAAACCGCATCCGCAGTATGGAATCCACCAAGCAGATCACCAAGGCCATGGAAATGGTGGCATCTTCCAAACTGCGCCACGCCCAGGCTCAGGTAGCGGCTTCCCGGCCCTATTTTGAGATCCTCCGGGACACCATTGCGGATATTGTGGGAGCAAATCAGGATTTTTCCTCCCCCTATTTTACGAAAAGGCCCGTCAAACGCACTGCTTTTGTGGTCATTGCAGGCAACCGTGGCCTTGCCGGCGGCTATAACAGCAATATTTTAAAGCTGGCTCTTTCCCAAATGGATGGGAAAGAGGTGACCGTCCTGCCCATCGGCAAAAAAGCGGTGGATTTCTTCCGCAGCCGGGACCTGCCGCTGCTCTCCACTGCCTATGAAGAGGCGGCGAGCCTGAATGTGGGCAGCTGCTTCTCCATCGCAAAGGAGCTGGCAAAGGGATATCTGGCGGGGCAATTCGACGAAGTGTACATTGGCTACACCAATTTTGTCTCCGCCCTGTCCCAGGTACCCAGTATGGAGCGGCTCCTGCCCTTGACCGCGGAAGATCAGGAAATCCAAAGCAGCGACATTCTCTACGAGCCGGACTCCGAAACCGTACTGTCCGCCATCATCCCGGAATATCTGGGCGGCGTGATCTACGGTGCGCTGTGTGAGAGCCGGGCGGCAGAGCAGGCTGCCCGCCGCACCGCCATGGATGCCGCCACCTCCAATGCGGAGGACATGATCGCAGATCTGAGCCTGAAATTCAACCAGGCCCGTCAGGCTGCCATCACCCAGGAGATCACCGAGATCGTCGCTGGTTCTTAACATCAACAAAAGGAGTTGACTCCAATGGCCAAAAACAAAGGTACGGTCATCCAGGTCATGGGACCCGTGCTGGATATCCGTTTCGCAGACTATCAGCTGCCCCAGCTGCTCTCTGCCATTGAGATCCCCAATGGGGAAACCACCATCATTGCGGAAGTGGCGCAGCACATTGGCGACAATGTGGCCCGCTGCATCGCCATGAGCTCCACCGACGGCCTGCAGCGGGGCGTGGACGCCATCGATACCGGTGCGCCCATCACCGTGCCCGTGGGCGAGGACTGCCTGGGCCGTGTGTTCAACCTGCTGGGTCAGCCCATTGACGAGGGTACACCCATTGAAAGTGTCGAGCGCTGGCCCATTCACCGCAGCGCCCCCGCTTACGAAGAGCAGCAGCCCGCCACCGAGATCCTGGAGACCGGCATCAAGGTCGTTGACCTGATCTGCCCCTATGCCAAGGGCGGCAAGATCGGTCTGTTCGGCGGTGCCGGTGTCGGCAAGACCGTTCTGATCCAGGAGCTGATCTACAACATCGCCACAGCCCACAACGGCTACTCCGTTTTCACCGGTGTCGGTGAGCGTACCCGTGAGGGCAACGACCTCTACAACGAAATGACCGAGTCCGGCGTTATCAACAAGACCGCCATGGTCTTCGGTCAGATGAACGAGCCCCCCGGAGCCCGTATGCGTGTGGGCCTGTCCGGCCTGACCATGGCGGAATACTTCCGGGATGTGAAGCACCAGGACGTGCTGCTGTTCATCGACAATATCTTCCGCTTCACCCAGGCAGGTTCCGAAGTCTCCGCACTGCTGGGCCGTATGCCCTCCGCCGTTGGCTACCAGCCCACCCTGGCAACGGAAATGGGTGCTTTGCAGGAGCGCATCACCTCCACCAAGAACGGCTCTATCACCTCCGTTCAGGCGGTCTATGTGCCGGCAGACGACTACACCGACCCCGCTCCCGCCACCACCTTTGCCCACCTGGATGCCACCACTGCGCTGGACCGCGGCATTGCCTCCCTGGGCATTTACCCCGCCGTTGATCCACTGACCTCTTCCTCCCGGATCCTGACCCCGGACATTCTGGGCAAGGAGCACTACGAGACCGCCCGGGCTGTGCAGCAGATGCTCCAGCGCTACAAGGAGCTGCAGGACATCATCGCCATCATGGGCATGGACGAATTGAGCGAAGAGGACAAGCTCACCGTCAACCGTGCCCGAAAGGTGCAGCGCTTCCTCAGCCAGCCTTTCTCCGTGGCGGAGCAGTTCACCGGCATGAAGGGCAAATATGTGCCCTTGAAAGAGACCATCCGTGGTTTTCAAGAGATCATCCAGGGCAAGCACGACCACATTCCCGAGTCCTGCTTCCTCTTCGCCGGCACCATCGACGATGTGGTTGCCAAATATCAGGGCGGTGAGGCCAAATGACCGACTTCCCTCTGAAGATCGTCACCCCCGACGGCCTGCGCTATGACGGCATGGCCCAGGAGCTGATCGTGCGCACCACGAACGGTGATCTGGGTTTTCTGGCTGGGCACATCAACTGTGTCGCCCCTTTGGGCATGGGCCGGGCCACCGTGGTCATCGACAGCAAGCCCCGTTATGGTGCCTGCATTGGCGGCATGGTCTCCATGATCGACGGCAAGGTCAGCCTGGTGCCCACCACCTTTGAGTGGGCTGAGGACATCGACCTGAAGCGGGCCGAAGCATCCGGTCAGCGGGCCAAGACCATCCTTGGCAGCAAAACCGCTTCGGACACGGATCTGCGTCTGGCAGAAGCCCGGCTGCGCCGTGCTCTGGTGCGCCAGAGTGTCGCCTCCGGCAAATAAAAATTTTTGGCGTGCAGCAATCGCTGCACGCCATATTCTTTCATTTTTTAGCCGCATTTTCCTGCGATAATTCCAGTATACTTCGTACATCCTAAGCTTCGGAGGGATGGAAATGGACTGGCGCAATTTTCGCAGATATGGGGCTGTTTTTTTCACAATTTGTCTGGTGGTATCGGTTTTTACCGGCTGCAAACCGGCCCCCGCCGAATCCACGGCCTACCGGGTGGTGTCCCAGATCCATGTCCAGTACCAAAACAGCGGCCTGCACCAGCGGTGGCACTTCAATTCCGACGAAAAAATGGAAGCAGTGCTGACCTATCTGCGCATTCTGGACCCCTACGGTACCCCGCAGGAAGACCCGGGGACTGTGGCAGGCAGCGACATTTTCATCACCCTGGTCTTCTCCGATGGCAGCAACAAGATCTATCACCAGCGGTCGGACCGTTATCTGCGGATCGGTGACGGTCCCTGGAAATGTATCGACCCGGAGACCGCCTTGCAGCTAAGCGCCCTGTTGGGGGTACTGACCAGCGACCCCTCAGCCGCCGCGGATGTGCCTTTTGACACCGCACCCCAGCTATAGCCTTCACTCCATCAGAACGCACAGCAGCCGCATCACCATTTCCTCCCGGGAAACGCCATTTTCCCGGAGCTGCGGCGAACGGCAGCACTGCCGGAGCATCTCATGGAGCGCAGAAATATCCTGCACCGTATCCGGCCGCCCGGAAAGCAGATAGTCCAGCGTAACGCCAAACTCCCGGGACATGGCAATCAGTGTGTCCACCGACGGCTCCCGCCGCCCCTGTTCATACATCCCCACCGCACTGGGGCTGATATGCATCTTTTTGGCAAGCTCCGCCTGGCTCAATCCCAGTCCATGGCGCAATGTTGCAATTCGAGTTCCCAACATATTTCTACCCCATTTCTTTTTTTCTTACATCATAGCACAGCAAACCATGAGAATTTGTCGAACGGGGTCGAAAGGGATAAAAAAACGTGGAAACTTGCTTCGGCTGCCAGGAGATTTGCAGTTTTTTCCGGCAAAATTCACGGTCTACCCCTTGTTTTTTTCCTTTTGTGCGGTTATAATAGGCGCAGTAATGATATAGGAGGTCCTATTATGGCTGTTAAAATCGAAAAGAATACCATCATCGGCGATGTGCTGGACATTGCGCCCCACGCCGCTCCCCTTTTCTTCGCCATCGGTATGCACTGCCTGGGCTGCCCCTCTTCCCGGGGCGAGACCGTTGAAGAGGCCTGCATGGTCCACGGCATCGACTGCGAGCCCTTCCTGGCGCAGCTGAATCACTTCCTGGAGGCTTACGAAGTCGACCAGGCCAGCAAGGCTTAAAAACCGGCTATGCCATCCCGATCGCCGGGATGGCATTTCATTTTGGAGGTTACTTATGAAGATCCCCATTTCTCCCCGGCTTTTGGCCTGCGCCGGGTTTGTCCCCGCCGGTGCCCAGGTGGCGGATATCGGCTGTGACCATGGCTACCTGGGCATTTATCTGCTCAGCCGTCCCAATGGGGCAAACCGGGTCATTGCGGCGGATGTCCGGGAAGGCCCCCTGGCCTGCGCCGTGAAAAACGCTGAAAAATTTGGTTTTACGGACAAAATGTCCTTTCACCTGTCCGACGGTGTGCAGAATATCCCCCGGGATTTTGACCATCTGGTGTGCGCCGGTATGGGTGCGGACACCATCATTTCCATTCTCTCCGCCGCTCCCTGGCTGCAGGATGCCCGGTATCATCTGATCCTGCAATGCCAGAGCAAGCGTCAGGACCTGCGCCGCTACCTGTCGGAACATGGCTGGCGCATCAAAGAAGAGTCGGTGCTCCGGGACGGGCGCTTTCTGTACACTGTCATGGATGTGTGCTACCAGCCCGGCTGCCAGATGCTCACACCGGGGCAGTGGTATTTTCCCCCGGCCATGCTAGAAAACCCCAGCCGGGAAACCATGGAATACTACCACCGGACCCTTCGTGATCTGCATTTGGCCATTTCCGCCCGGGGCGAAAAAGCGGAGCCTGCCCTGTCCGCCATTCTGGCGGAACTGGAACAGCTGCCCCAAAACCCCGACCTGTCATTTTTAAAGGAGGAAACACCATGACCACCGTTGGAGATATTCTGGCGTATCTGGATACCCTTGCTCCCCCTTCCATGAAAATGGAGTGGGACAATGTGGGCCTGCTCCTGGGCAGCAAAAGCACCCCGGTGACCAAGATCCTGGTGGCGCTGGACCCCTTTGAGGGTGTCGCCGCCGAAGCGGCCCAAATGGGAGCCGAGCTGATCGTCACCCATCACCCTCTGCTGTTCCATCCTGCCCGGCAGATCACGGACAGCACAAGCATTGGCCGCACCATCCTGACCCTGGCCCGCAGCGGCATCAGCGCCATCAACGCCCACACCAATTTGGACTGTGCCGATGGAGGTATCAACGATGTGCTTGCCCAAACGCTGGGGCTTTCCGATGTTGCCGTCATTGGGCAGGAGCACCTGCTCCGCTCCGGTACTATTGATACCATGCCCCTGGAGGCGTTCCTTGCCCTCACAAAGAAAAAACTGCACTGCGACGGCTTGCGGTATGTAGATGGCGGAAAAGCCGTCAGAAAGGTCTGTGTAGGCGGTGGCAGCTGCACCGACGGAATGTTGGAAGCGGTCAGTGCCGGGTGCGATACCTTTGTCACCGCTGACGTGAAATACAACCAGTTCTGGGATGCACAGGATCTGGGGCTGAATTTGATCGATGCGGGGCATTTCCATACAGAAAACCCGGTCTGCGCCGTCATTGGGAAAAAATTACATGACGCTTTCCCGGAAATTCAGGTAGAAATTTCGAAAAACCACGCCGATTGCATGAAATTCTTTTGATATCTATTGATTTTTGTATAGCAGGTGTGCTAAAATAGATGGGAAAATTTTAGGCACTTTGCCATCGTTATAGAAGGGAGATACTTATGTCTGGACATTCCAAATGGCATAACATTCAGAAAACCAAAGGCGCACAGGACGCAAAGCGTGCCGCTGCCTTTACCAAAATCGCAAAAGAGCTGATCGTGGCAGTCAAGGAGGGCGGCGGCATCACCGATCCCGCCAACAACTCCCGCCTGGCCACCGTTATCACCAAGGCCAAGGCCGCCAATATGCCCAACGACAACATCAAGCGCTGCCTGG
>CAZVAB010000090.1:0-6182 GCA_964625045.1 uncultured Oscillospiraceae bacterium
CGTTGTTTTTTCGGTTCAGAGGGTGAAATCATCCTCGTCATACTTGTGAAAGTCCAGCGCTTTGGGCTTTGCGGGCACACGCTTCAGCGGGTCATAGGTAAATTTCCGGCACTTACGGTCCGGGCTGACAACGCCTTTTTTTATACAAAGCACCTGTTCTTCGTCCAGCACCGTTCCATAGCGGCAGTAGGTGCAGGATTTTTCGATTTTCTTGCGGAACAGCATGGAATTACCCCCAAAATTTCTATATACACAGATTATACACCAATTACTGCCGGAATGCTACTGTTATTTTTCCGTTTTCTGGTTAACGATCCCAGGATGATCAACAACACCGACATTCCAATTGCAATGACCGCCAGGAACCTCACCCGCTGCTGAGCCGGGAAGATGAACATCTGTGCAATGGATGCCAGAGATACGCTGATGGCGCACTGGGTAACTTTTCCCAGCCAATAGCTGCCCATGTGCAGACCCGATGTGACGGATGCGGTCTGCATGGCGACACAGATCCCGCCAAAGCCCAGCATTCCAGAAGCCAGGATGAACCGCAAGCCCAAATTGGGCACATCGTCCAGGGCGCAGCAGCCCCCAGCCAGCTCCAAAAGCCCATAGACCGCCACCTGTCCTTCCTGGGGCAGCAGCCACAAAAACCACCGGGACAGAAAGGCCATCATCACCCGAAACACCATGATCCACCCGCATACCCAACCACAGACGGTTACGGACTGCTTCAGCGCCCCAGTCAGGCTGACCGCTTTTGTGCGGCCCGATATCGCCCCATCTCCCGGCACATGGGGTTGCAGCCCCGCCACCAGCATGGCAGAGAGGATATGGATCCCCCAGAGAAGCCATATCATCCACAGAGCCGGAAATTTCTGCCCCAAAATTCCAAACAGGAACGCAGGCCCCGCATTGCTGCAAAAGGAGAGCATCCGCTGGGCATCATGTCTGCTCATGCAGCCGTCCTTCCACGCCTGGTGCACCGCCTGGGCACCGGAGGGGTATCCCCCCAGCAGGCCGGTCACGAAAATACTCTCACAGCCTTGAGGGATACCCAGAAGCCTTCCCATGGGCCGAAAGATTGGGATGCTGCTGCCAGAAAGGCCTCCGGTCAGTAAGTTAGACAGCACAAAAAAGGGAAACAGAGAGGGGATCACGGAAGCAAGACAAAGCTGCACAGCGGCACCTGCTCCGGTCAGGGAGGTCTTTGCATCCAAAATCAGCACCAGCATCCCCAAAAACGCAAAAATAGCATAACCGTATCTTCTTTTCATCATCCTCACCTCGGAAAAACCTATGCGCTACCGGGCAATTTCATCCATGAGCAAACATATCCTTTTCCCAAGAGGAGGGAAGCGTATGGCAAGGAATATGATTGAGCGGCTGTCGTCCATAACGGATCTGCCGGATGAACCCATCCCGGGACAGCCGCTTTTGGAGCTGTACGGCACACACCGGGCGCTGGTGGAGCATCACAGTGGGGTAACGGAATATGGAGAAAACCGCATTCGGGTCAAGGTCAAATTCGGGGATATCTGCATTGAGGGCACAAATCTGGAACTGAAACGCATGACAAAAGGACAACTGGTCATCAGCGGCTGTATCCAGTGTGTCCAGCTGAACAGGGGGTAGGGGATGGATCTTTGGCAATCCCTTTCCGGCATGGTGCTGGTCACCGTCACCACCGCAGGTCCCGTTGCCGCCATGGACGCACTGGAAAAGGGCGGCATCACCGTGCATCAGCTGCGCTATTTAGACGAGCTGACATTCCAGTGCCTGCTGCCCAGACAAGCCGTTTTCCGTCTGCCGTCGCTGCTGAAAAACTGCGGCGGGGAGTGGAAAATCGTGGGCAGGCCGGGGCTGTACTGGAAGGTCAAGGGTCTTTTGGCCCGCCCGGTCCTTGTGGCAGGCTTTCTTTTGATATTGGCCTTTTGGCTGTATCTGCCCAGCCGGATCTACTTTTTCCAGGTAGAGGGGAATGTGACGGTCCCTACCAATCTGATTTTGGAAAAGGCAGCCGCCTGTGGCATTGGATTTGGTGCGTCCCGCCGGGAAGTGCGCAGTGAGAAAATGAAAAACGCTCTGCTTGCCGCCATCCCGGAATTGCAGTGGGCGGGGATCAACACTTCCGGGTGCGTTGCAACCATCAGCGTCCGGGAACGGCAGACCGCCCAGATGCCGGAAAGCACCCAGGGGGTCAGCAGCATCGTAGCCGCCCGGGATGGAGTCATCCGCTCCTGCACCGTTACCAGGGGAAGCGCCGTCTGCAAGGTGGGGCAGGCGGTAAAAGCCGGACAGGTGCTGATCTCAGGCTATACGGATGCCGGGATAACAGTCCGGGCAGAGCACGCCAAAGGCGAGATCAGCGCCCTGACAAACCGGGAAATAACAGTCCTTGCCCCCGCAGACTGGTCCCACCGGGGGACAAAAACAGGCGAAACGAAAAAAATATCCCTGATCCTGGGAAAAAAACGCATAAATTTCTACGAAGGTAGTGGAATTTTGGATGCCGGATGTGTTAAAATGTATGAAGAATACTATCTGACCCTGCCGGGCGGCTTCCAGCTGCCCATTGCCATCGTAACCGAAAGCTGGACCCATTACGAATATGACATCGTTACTTCCACTGCGGACAGTATCACCGGGCAGCTTCCATCGCTGGCGCAGCGTTATCTGAAAGAGCAGATGGTCGCAGGGCAGATCCTTCACAGCACCGAACAGTTCTCCCAGGAGAATGGTGTCGTGCGCATGGAGGGGAATTACAGCTGTGCCGAGATCATTGGCGTTCGGCAAAGTGAGGAGATGATCGTACCATGAATCACACAGTAGAGCGCATTGTCAGCGTGGAGCGGATCGAAGATCTGATCGCCGTATTCGGCTCCTTTGACGAGAACATCAAGCGCATTGAACAGGCGCTGGAAGTGACCATTATCAACCGGGGAAATGAGCTGAAGATCACCGGTGAGGCAGAAGCGGTGGACAAAGCTGCCCGGACTTTGGAGGGGCTTCTTTCCCTGGCAGGAAAGGGCGAGACCATCGATGAGCAGCGGGTGCGTTACCTGATCACCCTGGTACAGGAGGGCAATGACGCTCTCGTAAGCAAAATGGCGAAAGATGTGGTGTGCATCACCGCCAAGGGAAAACCCATCAAGGCAAAGACAATCGGTCAGCAGCAATATATGAAAGCCATCCAGAGCAACACCATCACCATCGGCGTTGGCCCCGCAGGTACGGGCAAGACCTATCTGGCAGTGGCCGCAGCGGTTGCTGCCTTCCGGGAGCGGACGGTGAACCGGATCATTCTGACCCGCCCGGCAGTGGAAGCGGGGGAGCGGCTGGGCTTTCTGCCCGGTGACCTGCAAAACAAAGTCGATCCGTACCTGCGCCCCTTGTATGATGCCCTTTATGATATGCTGGGCCCAGAGACATTCCAGAAGTATCAGGAGCGAGGCTCCATCGAGGTGGCACCCCTGGCCTACATGAGAGGCCGGACACTGGACGACAGCTTTATCATTCTGGACGAAGCGCAAAATACCACCCGGGAGCAAATGAAGATGTTTTTGACCCGCCTGGGTTTTGGGTCCAAGATCGTCATCACCGGCGATGTGACCCAGATCGACCTGCCGGACGATAAGGTATCCGGCCTGAAAGATGCCGTCCGGGTGCTGGAAGATGTGAAAGACATCGCCATTTGTCGGCTCTCCAGCTCCGATGTGGTGCGCCACGCCCTGGTGCAGCAGATCATCAACGCCTACGAAAAAGCAGAGAAAAATCCCGATGTGAAGAAACCCAATATGGATTTCAAGGGCAATTACCAGAGGAAGCGATAATATGAATAAAATCAACATTACCTATGATATTTTTACATTGAAAAAGCCCCAGGTCAATTCCATCATCCGCAGGTGCATCAACGAGACCCTGCAAGCCGAGGGCATTACCGCCGAGTGTGAGATCAATGTGCTCATCACCAATGACAAGGGCATCCATGCGGTGAACAAGGCCAGTCGAAACATTGACCGCCCCACGGATGTTTTGAGTTTCCCCATGTTTCAGCTGGAGCCGGGGGACCCACCGGAGGATTGGGAGGAATACCTGGATTTTGAAACCGGGCTCTGCCCCCTGGGGGATATGTGCATCAGCCTGGAGCGGGCCATCGCCCAGGCAAAAGGGTTTGGTCACTCTCCCAAGCGGGAGGTGGGATATCTCACCATCCACTCCATGCTGCACCTGCTGGGCTATGACCATTTGGATGAAGGCCCCATGAAAAAGCAGATGCGAGCCAGGGAAGAGGCCATTGCCGCTACGATCCCCGGCATGACACGATAAAAAGAAGCGAGGATAGAGAACTATGAAGACAAAAACCGCCATGATCACCATTGCGGGACGGCCCAATGTGGGCAAGTCCACCCTGACCAATTATCTCGTTGGCGAGAAGATCGCCATCGTTTCCAACAAGCCCCAGACCACCCGCAACCGCATCTGCGGCATCGTCACGAAAGGCGATACCCAGTTCGTCTTTGTGGATACCCCCGGCTTCCATAAGGCCCGAACCAAGCTGGGCGACTACATGGTAAACACCGTCCGGGAGTCCATTGCGGATGTGGATCTGACCATTCTGGTGGTGGAACCCATCGCATCTGTCGGCGCCCAGGAGCAGATGCTTCTGGACCAGCTGAAAGGGAAGAAATGTCCTGTCGTGCTGGCCATCAACAAGATCGACACCATCGAAAAAGAAAATCTGCTGGAAGTCATCGCCGTCTATTCCCAGGCGTTCCCCTTTGATGCCATTATCCCCATCTCCGCCCGCACCGGCGACGGTATTGACGATCTGCTGGCCCAGTGCGGCAAGTATGCCATCGAAAGTCCGTTCCTGTTCCCAGAGGATATCACCACCGACCAGCCGGAGCGGCAGGTGATGGCGGAGATCATCCGTGAAAAGCTCCTGTGGAATTTGGACCGGGAGATCCCCCATGGCACTGCCGTGGAGATCACCCGCTTCAGCGAGCGGGACAGCGGCATCATTGACATCGATGCCACCATCTACTGTGAAAAGGCCACTCACAAGGGCATCATCATCGGCAAGCAGGGCGCTATGCTGAAGAAGATCTCGTCCATGGCCCGGGCTGACTGCGAAAAGTTCATGGGCACGAAGGTCTATCTGACCACCTGGGTCAAGGTGAAGGAAAGCTGGCGGGACAGCGATTTTCTGGTGCGCAATTTCGGCTACAGAGATTAATTTCCAAGATTAAAGCCCATCCACTCTGCAAAAACTAAAGCGGGAGGGATGGATATGAGATCAGCGGACTATTTTCAGTTATTTCTGGACACCGGTGCGCCGGAATTGTACCTGATGTATCAGAACGCCCGAAAGACGGAGGAAAACCATGTATTTGAACATCCAGGCCATCGTCCTGCGGGTGACGGATTACAATGACAAGGATTCGCTTTTGACCGTGCTCAGCCGCAATCACGGCAAGCTGACCATCAAGGCCCGGGGGCTGCGGCGTAAAAACAGCCCCCTCATCGCCCCATGCCAGCTTCTGGCATTTGGTGAATTTACACTGTTTGAGTACCGGGGGATGTACACCATCAACGAGGCCCATTCCATTGAGCTGTTCACGGCTCTGCGCCGGGATCTGACAAAACTCAGCCTTGGTACTTATTTTGCCCAGGTGTGCGAGGTCCTTTCCCAGGAAGATTTACCCAATCCAGAGCTTCAAGCACTGCTGCTGAACAGTTTATACGCCCTGAGCAAACTGGATTTGCCGGAGGAACAGGTGAAAGCCGCCTTTGAACTGCGCAGTGCCTGCCTTGCAGGCTACACCCCGGATCTTTACGGCTGCCATGTGTGCGGCGATCAAATGCCGGATCGTTTCGACCTGTCTGCGGGGCAGCTGGAATGTGCCCGCTGCGGCGGTGGGGGCGGTATCCGAATGCCGGTAACACAGGGGATTTTACAGGCCATGCGCTACATCAGCCTGTGCGACCCCAAAAAGCTCTTTGGCTTTTCCCTTGGAGAAGAAAATATGCAAAAATTGTCGTCCTTAACAGAAAGCTACCTCTGCACCCAATTGGAGCGGGGATTTTCTGCCCTGGACTTTTACAAATCTTTACTTATCTAGGAGAGACATCATGTCTGCTTTATACGAAAAATCCCTGGCAAAGCTGGAGCTTCCGCT
>CAZVAB010000091.1:0-6135 GCA_964625045.1 uncultured Oscillospiraceae bacterium
AAACTTCCATACCGTTGGTCAGACGCACACGAGCGATCTTACGCAGAGCGGAGTTCGGCTTCTTAGGGGTGGTGGTACGAACAGCAGTGCAGACACCACGCTTCTGGGGGGAAGGCAGAGTAGTAGCCTTGTTCTCCAGAGTGTTCAGACCTCTCTGCAGAGCGGGAGAGTTGGACTTGTAGGTGACCTGCTTACGGCCATGCTTCACGAGCTGGTTAAAAGTAGGCATTTTGTTTCTCCTTTCTCAAAAACTCGCCGTTAGGCGGTATATATTCTTCGGAAAAATTCCGTAAGAACCTTATTGATCCACGGCAGCAGCCGCAGCGGCGGCCACATCGATACCGCAGCGTTTCCCGAGGGATTCCATGGAGGGCACCCAAGTGCAGGAAATCTGATGCAGTTGACATTTTGCCGCAATGGGGGCGGTGATCTCCGGGTCGGCATTTTGAGCCAGAACAACGAAATTAACAATACCCTTGTCCAGGGCTTTTCGGATCTGTTTGGCACCCACCAGCACCTTAAATCGGTGCAGATCGGGCATTTCGCCGCATGAGGGGATCATAGCATCTTTTTTAGTGTCCATACAAAAACATATTATACGCATTTTCTCGAAAAAGTCAACAAAAATTATCGAAAAAATTTGTATAAATGGAAAATAATTTTGTTCTCCCCTGCCTACTTGATATAAAAAGACTTGCGGCTCATTTTACCGCAAGTCTCATTACATTACAGGATCATCATTAATTTATTGTAGTTCAATTCTTTTGTCTTTTTTTGAACATTGAGCCAGTCAACAATCGCCAAAATGCCACATAAACCACCTGTAAGCAGTTTCAAAATACCCATTCCGGTATCTCCCAGCATAAATCTGTCAATGCCCAAGACTCCCAGGAAAATTGAAACCAGCAAAAGTGTGGTCGGATCTTTGAACTCTACTGCAGAAATCAGCGCAAAATGTTCTTCATCGATGTTTTTCATTTTTTCCTTTAGAAAAACAACTTTTTCCGCCGGTAAGTATTTTTGATTTGTCATCACATACATATCAATTTTAGACTGTTCCATAGTACTCTCTCCTCTTAGCAGTTGTTTTTATGTTGAAGCCAAAGGCATTGCAACTAAATGTAGCCAGCGCAAACAGTTATAGCCAAATAAAATAAAAGCAGCTATCAACAACACAATTTCTAGTCGTCTTCGCTCTCTTCCCGCAGAAAACTGCAAACGCAAATAGCCGACAACCAGCATCGGCACAAGCCAGAAAAAAGCATTGCACTTTATCGCTTGTTTGAAGTCCAGCCTCAGAAAAGCAAGCCACGCTCGGGTTGTCCCACAGCATGGGCATGTAATGCCGCATATTTCGTAAATCGGACAGCCAAACAGGAAGAGAACTGTCATTACACTAACAAATAAGACGACCTCTATCCTCTTCCCCATTCTAATCTATCCCTTATCTACCCACATCGCTACCGTATGTCCTACTCTATTATTCAAACACATTATCGCACACAGGGTGCAACTTGTCAAGTTATTTTTATATCATTTCGAGTTGTCGATAAAGTTTCAAAAAGGCGGTATACTACAAATATACACAAAGTGGGAGGTGGGTCTGTGCAACAGCACCAGCATGAAAAATATCGTCATCTCGGATTAAATATAGCCCATTTCCGCAAATTGCGAGGTCTTTCTCAGATTCAGTTAGCTGAATACATCAATATCAGCCGCACACATATGAGTCGAATCGAAACAGCCGATTGCGCCGTATCTCTGGATGTCGTGTTCGACATCTGTGATGTTTTGAATGTAAGTCCTGCACAACTTTTCACTTTCTACGAACAATAAACGAGTGTTGCATCAAATGCAACACTCGTTTTTACAGTAAAAGGCCGTCACCAATCAGTGACGGCCTTTCATATTATTCTTCGACCTCTTCGATTTCGTCGACTTCGTCGATTTGCTCATCGACAGTTTCTTTCTCCACGGCAGGAGTTTCCTCCGGCACACGAGCTGCAGGGCTTTCGCCCAGCTGGTAATCCCGATAAGCCATCAGGCCGGAACCTGCAGGGATCAGCTTACCGATCAATACATTTTCCTTCAAGCCAACCAAGTGGTCAACCTTGCCCTTAATAGCAGCATCCGTCAGGACCTTTGTGGTCTCCTGGAAGGATGCAGCGGACAAGAAGGAATCTGTTGCCAGAGCAGCCTTGGTAATACCCAACAGCACGGCGGAAGTTTCTGCAAAGCGCAGATCCTGCTCACCAGCATCGATCCGTGCCTGAACAGCTGCGTTCGCATCCTCCAGCTCAAAGCGATCCACCACTGTGCCAGTCAGCAGCGTGGTATCGCCGGGATCTTCCACACGAACCTTACGCATCATCTGACGGATAATGACTTCGATGTGCTTATCGTTAATATCAACACCCTGCTGACGGTACACAGCCTGAACAGACTGCACCAGATAATCCTGAACAGCCTCCACACCGGAAATACGCAGAACATCCTGAGGATACAGTGCGCCATCGGTGATGGGTTCACCACGCTGGACAGTCTTACCATGCTGCACCTTCAAGCCGACGGAGTAAGGAACATGGTATTCCTTCACCTCGCCATCTGCGGCAACGATGGTGAGGTTACGCAGTGCGCTGCGGCGAGTATCATCAATGTTGACCACACCGGTGATCTCAGCGATCTGAGCCATCTTCTTGGGACGGCGGGACTCAAACAGTTCTTCAACTCTGGGCAGACCCTGGGTGATATCGTCACCTGCAACGCCGCCGGAGTGGAAGGTACGCATGGTCAGCTGGGTACCGGGTTCACCGATGGACTGAGCGGCAATGATACCGACGGCTTCGCCCAGATCCACTTCCTTGGAGGTGGCCAGGTTCATGCCGTAGCACTTGGCGCAGACACCCACTCTTGCCCGGCAGGCCAGAATGGTACGGATATAGACCTGATCGATACCGGCCTTCTCGAACTTCTCGGCATCCTCGGGCATCATCATGACGTCCTTGGAGTGGATCAGCTCGCCGGTAACGGGGTGCAGGATGTCGTGGACGGGGTAACGGCCACGGATCCGGTTGCCGAAGCTGTCGATGACGTCGCCGTTCTTATCGTACACAGCGCCCACCCAGATACCATTCTCGGTGCCGCAGTTGCCCTGGCGGATGATCACATCCTGAGAAACGTCAACCATTCGGCGGGTCAGGTAACCGGAGTCAGCGGTACGCAGAGCGGTATCGGTCATGCCCTTACGAGCACCTCTGGAAGAAATGAAGTATTCCAGAACAGACAGACCCTCACGGAAGTTTGCCTTAACGGGGATCTCAATGGTACGGCCAGCGGTATCGGCCATCAGGCCACGCATACCACCCAGCTGACGGATCTGACCCATACTACCACGAGCGCCGGAGTCCGCCATCATGTAGATGGGGTTGAACTCATCCAGGCAGCCCTGCAAGGCGTTGGTAACATCAGCGGTGGTCTTTTCCCACTGCTGAACCACCAGACGATAACGCTCATCGTTGGTAACAAAGCCCTGACGATAATACTGCTCAATCTCAATGACCTTTGCCTCAGCCTGCTTGACCAGCTCGTACTTCTTGGCAGGTACCACCATATCTGCAATGGAGATGGAAATAGCACCCTTTGTAGCAAACTTATAGCCCAACGCCTTGATCTTATCCAGCATTTCAGTGGACACGGTGAATCCATGACGTGCAATGCACTTATCGATGATCTTACCCAGCTGCTTCTTACCAACCAAGAAGTCGATCTCCAGATCCAGCTCGTGGCCGGGAATGCTACGATCCACATAGCCCAGATCCTGAGGAATGTGCTCGTTGTAGATCAAGCGACCCACAGTGGCATTGATGATGCGAATCAGCTTTTGACCATTTACTTCCTTCTCAATGCGAACAGTAATGGGCGCATGCAGACCAACGGTACCATCGGCATAAGCGGCCAGCGCTTCGTTGACACTGGAATAGTTGTGGATGGGGCGGAACTTCGCCTGTGCCTTGCCCTCTGCCTTGGCTGCTTTGTTGGCTGCCACAAACTCGTCAGCATCCACGATCTCATTGACCGGCAAACCGGTCTCGCCGGCATCGGTGACGTACACCGTTTCGGCACCCTTTTCTGCCTTACCCAGACGGGTATAGGTCAGGTAGTAAGCACCCAGGATCATATCCTGAGTAGGAACGGTAACCGGCTTACCATCCTGAGGACGCAGCAGGTTATTGGCAGACAGCATCAGCATTCTGGCTTCTGCCTGTGCCTCTGCGGACAGGGGCACGTGAATAGCCATCTGGTCGCCATCAAAGTCAGCGTTAAATGCGGTACAGCACAGCGGGTGCAGCTTCAACGCACGGCCTTCCACCAGCACAGGCTCAAAAGCCTGAATGCCCAGACGGTGCAACGTAGGCGCACGGTTCAGGAACACAGGACGATCCTTAATAACATCGTCCAGAGCATCCCAAACTTCTGCCTTGCCCTTGTCGATCATCTTCTTTGCGGACTTAATGTTATTGGCCAGGCCATCGGATACCAGCTTCTTCATCACAAAGGGGCGGAACAACTCGATCGCCATTTCCTTGGGCACGCCGCACTGATACAGCTTCAGCTCAGGGCCGACAACGATAACGGAACGTCCGGAATAGTCAACACGCTTACCCAGCAGGTTCTGGCGGAAACGGCCCTGCTTACCCTTCAGCATATCAGACAGGGATTTCAGCGCACGATTATTTGCGCCGGTAACAGCACGGCCGCGGCGGCCGTTGTCGATCAGGGCATCCACCGCCTCCTGCAACATCCGCTTTTCGTTGCGGACAATGATATCAGGGGCGTTCAGCTGGATCAAACGCTTCAGGCGGTTGTTACGGTTGATGACCCGACGATACAGGTCGTTCAGGTCAGAGGTAGCGAAACGGCCACCATCCAACTGGATCATAGGACGAATATCCGGAGGGATGACCGGCAGCACATCCATGATCATCCAACTGGGCTTATTGCCGGATTCCCGGAAAGCTTCCACCACTTCCAGACGCTTTACAAGGCGCAGTTTCTTCTGGGAGGAGGCGGTCTTCAGTTCTTCACGCAGCTGCTCGGACAACTGATCCAAATCGATTTGTTCCAGCAGTTCCTTCACAGCTTCGGCGCCCATGCCGGCCTTGAAGTCGTCCTCGTACTTTTCCCGCATATCCCGGTATTCCTTTTCGGTCAGCACCTGGTTCAATGCCAGAGGTGCATCGCCGGGATCGGTAACGATGTAAGCCGCAAAATACAGGACTTTTTCCAGAATCTTGGGGCTGATGTCCAGAATCAGACCGATTCTGGACGGAATGCCCTTAAAATACCAGATGTGGCTACAGGGAGCGGCCAGGTCGATGTGGCCCATGCGCTCACGGCGAACCTTTGCCTTGGTCACTTCAACGCCGCAGCGATCGCAGATCTTGCCCTTGTATTTGATTTTCTTATATTTACCGCAGTGGCACTCCCAGTCCTTCTGCGGTCCGAAGATCCGCTCACAGTACAGGCCGTCCCGCTCCGGTTTCAGAGTACGGTAGTTGATGGTCTCAGGCTTTTTGACCTCGCCGTAAGACCAGGCCCGGATCATCTCCGGGGAAGCAATGCCAATTTTAATGGCATCAAAGGTGGCATCTGCCATAGTCACGCCTCCTTAATCTTCGTAGGTGTCGGCGTCATCTTCCATGCCACCAAACACATCCATAATATCCTCCGGGCTGTCTTCGTCAATGACAAAGCCAGCATCCAGCACTTCATTGGTATCGCCTACCACCAGATCGGTCTCATGCTCGGAGGTATAGACGATCTCGTCATCCTCATCCTCGTCCTTCAGCTCGATCTCGTTGCCGTTTTCGTCCAGGACACGCACATCCAAGCACAGAGCCTGCAGTTCTTTGACCAGAACCTTGAAAGACTCAGGAACACCGGGAGTAGGAATATTGGAGCCCTTAACGATGGCCTCGTAAGTCTTGACACGGCCGGTCACATCGTCAGACTTGACAGTCAGGATCTCCTGCAGGGTATAAGCTGCGCCGTAAGCTTCCAGCGCCCAAACTTCCATTTCTCCGAAACGCTGACCGCCGAACTGAGCCTTACCACCCAGAGGCTGCTGGGTAACCA
>CAZVAB010000092.1:0-5981 GCA_964625045.1 uncultured Oscillospiraceae bacterium
ACCATAGATGGGGCGGATTTGGTAGGGGGGATTAAATCAGAGTTTCCTTAGAATTGTATTTTTTCAGTAGACCCTAATTAACCCGCAATTTATTATACCTTATCGCGCTTAATAACCGCATACCTATCATCAGCTGCACAGATATGAGATAATATCCCAAAACTCGAATAGCTGAGGGTAAGCTAGGAGCGATGAACCAATCCACAGCATCCCCTACAGTGTAGCACATGTCCTTGGAGAGGGACACTAATAACTACTACTCTATAATACAAGGAGCGGTGAAGGTGTTACATGAAGTGGCATCCGATGGGGTCAGCGAGCTGATGAAGGTGAAGATCAACGAAATGGATGAGGAAAGCTTTGCCCAATATCTGCGTTTCCATTTCTATACCTGCGAAAAGCCGGAGCATCTGGGTGCGTCCAACCATCTGCTGTTTGTGGCAGAAAAACAAAACTGACTGTTGCAGGGGTACAAAACCCCGCAGCCGGACTTTTTCACAAGACGGAAACAGTTGCAAAAATGCGCCGGATTTGCTACAATGTCTTTATTGTTAAAGACGGAGGAATTCCATGGATGATGAGAAGCTGAAACGCCAGATCGGTGCCAACATTGCCTTTTACCGAAAGAGGCAGGGGCTGACCCAGGCGGCGCTGGCGGAAAAACTGAACTATTCGGACAAGGCCGTTTCCAAGTGGGAGCGGGGGGAGTCCGTGCCGGATGTGCTGACCCTGATGGCGCTGGCCCAGCAGCTGGGGGTCAATGTGAATGAACTGCTGGCAGATCCCGATGCGCTGCCGGAGGACAGCGGAATCGTTGGGCAGATGGTGGAAAAAACACTGAAACGAAAAGCGGATAAGCGGATCATTTTACGGCTATCATCCCTGCTGGTGTGGTTCGTGGCACTGTTTTTCTATGTGGTGCTGGCATCATTGGGGGTGAGCAGCGGCTGGCTGGCATTTGTCTACGCCATCCCGGTGGATGCCATCGTGCTGTTGAGTCTGCGCTCTGCCTGGCATGATTTTCGGTGGAACCGGGTGCTGATCTCCGGGATCGTGTGGGGCGTGCTGCTGAGCATTTATTTAACGCTGCTCATGGCCTGCCACAGGAATGTGTGGCGGGTATTGCTGCTGGGAATTCCCGGCCAAGCGGCGATTTTGTTGTGGTTTCGTATGTTTCGTGCCGCACCTGCGGCGGAGGTGAAGGATGGACAAGAAGACACTCAGAGCGAAGATCCGTGAGCAAAAGCGGGCAATGAGCGGGGAAGAGATCAGGGAGCGCAGCGAGAAACTGGGACAGCTTTTTGCCGATTCCCAGCTTTATCGGGAGGCGACGACCATTTACGGTTATCTTCCCTATAACCAGGAAGTGCGCACCGTGCCGATGCTGGAGCGGGCGCTGAAAGACGGAAAGCGGGTAGCGGTGCCCAAGGTCTATGGCGATGAGATGAAATTCATCTACATGACCGACCTGACACAGGTGGAAAAGGGATATGCCGGGATCCCGGAGCCGGTGGAAGACGGCCCGGTGGCGGAGGATCAGACCGCTTTGGTGTTGATACCGGGCCTGGCCTTCGATAAAGAGGGACACCGCATCGGCTACGGCGGCGGCTTTTATGACAAATTTCTGGCAGCCGAGCCGAACCATCCGACACTGGCCCTGTGCTATGAATTCCAGATGGTGAAAGAACTCCCCACGGAAGAATTTGACATCCCGGTGGACTGCGTCCTCTGGGCATAGGAGAGAAAGAAATGCACATTCCCAAAGGTGACACCTTGACGATGGAGCTGGTGACTTTTCAGGAGGCACTATCTGCCGCCAACAGCCCATCGGCGGACTATGATATCGAAAAATGGCTCTATGCCCCGAATTTTTATTCCGAATATCGGTATATTTTGGGAACCCGGGGCAGGAACCCCCTGATCTGCATTGGCATCAACCCCTCCACTGCCGCACCGGACAGTTTGGACAATACCCTTAAATCCGTGGAGCGGATCGCCCTGGGCAATGGGTTCGACAGTTTCATTATGTTCAATGTCTATGCCCAGCGGGCCACGAACCCGGATGCCATGGAGAAAGTCTGCAATGAAAAACTCCATCGGGAGAATATGGAGGCGTTTCGGTATGTGCTGTCCATTTCGGATAAGCCAGCCATTTGGGCGGCCTGGGGCGCTATTATTGAGAAAAGAGATTACCTTGCGGATTGCGTGGGAGATATGGTGCGGATCGGTCAGAGCTACGGTGCTAACTGGTACTGCGCTGGAGCCATTACCAAAAAGGGACATCCCCACCACCCGCTGTATCTGCGCAAGGACGAGAAGTTGAAGCCCTTTGACATTGAGGGCTATTTGCAAAAACGATAGGAGAACGCTATGAAATTACTCATCGCATCGGATATTCACGGCTCCGCCTACTACTGCGGCAAGCTGATGGAGGTTTTGGAGCGGGAAAAGCCGGATAAGCTGCTGCTTTTGGGAGATCTGCTGTACCATGGCCCCCGCAATGACCTGCCCCGGGATTATGCGCCAAAGCGGGTGATCCCCATGCTTGCCCAGCACAAGGATATCATCATCGCCGTCCGGGGTAACTGCGAGGCGGAGGTGGATCAAATGGTGCTGCCGTTTCCCTGCCTGGCGGATTACGCAGAGCTTTTTTGCGACGGCGTGACCATGTATTTGACCCATGGGCATCACCATGGCCCGGAAAATTTGCCGCCGCTGCCGGCGGGAAGCATCCTGCTAAGCGGACATACCCATGTGAAAATGGATGAGGTCCGGCAGGGAATCCGCTGTATCAATCCTGGTTCGGTATCCATCCCCAAAGATGGCAGCCACAGCTGTATGGTTTACGAAAATGGCAATTTCCGCACAGTGTATTTGGAGGATAAACATGGAATGTGAGTGCGATACCTGCTGGTATTACGACTATGATGAGGAATTTGACGAATACTATTGTATGATGGATCTGGACGAGGATGAATACTACCGGGCATTTCACACCGGGCAGAACAAATGTCCTTACTACCGTCAGGGCGACGATTATACCCTGGCCCGCCGCCAGTAAAAAGCCCCCCGGATGCGTTGCATCCGGGGGAAACTTTTATGTTTTAGCCCGCAAGGGTTTTGCGCAAGAGGGCACGGTTGGCGGTGAAATCGGGGAGCAGCACGCTGCCGACACTCTGAATATAAGCGGTTGAGAAGGTGTTGTTGGCGGGGATGCGCTGGGTGATGACCTCGCCGGAGATCAGGGGGAACAGCTCTGCCGCATATTTGATCAGGTCACTGCCGGAGGTATCGCTGGTAATGGAAGGAAGAACCTCTTCCATCATTTGCAGCAGGGTGGTCCATCCGCTGCCCTTGGCCTGGTTGATCAGGGCGGTGATGACTCGGCGCTGACGCTCGGTGCGCTCATAGTCAGAGTTGCCCACATAACGGATGCGGGAGTATTCTAGGGCTTGTTCACCGTTTAGATGGTTCAGTCCCACTTTTAAATTCCATCTGTTGTTACTACGGGCATTCAGATACGGTACTTCATCCTTGTTCAGGTTGATATCCACGCCGCCCAAGGTGTCGATAACCTTGGTAAATCCATCAAAATCCACTTCCAGGCAGACATCCACGTGAACACCAAAGTTCACAGCCAGGGTCTCTTTCAGCAGTGACATACCGCCCCACTGATAAGCGGCATTCATCTTAAAGTTCCTGTGCCCGGGAATGGTCACATACATATCCCGCATGAAAGAGCTGAGGGTGATGGTATTGTTCCCTTTATTAAAGGTGCACAGGATCATGGAGTCCGACCGGGTGCGGTAGTTCTCGTTACTGCGGCGGTCCTGACCCACCAGAAGGATGTTGACGATGTTTTCGCCGCTGACGATAATATCCGGAGCGGTATCTTCGATGGTGACATCCGTGGGGTTGTAGATGGTGCCCGTGTAATCGGGGTCGATGGTATCGTCAGGCTCCGTTGCCCAGGAAAAGTCGCTGGGATAGGTCTCGTCTGTGCCGGGATTATGCTCGATCAGTCCCAACAGATAATTGACATAAGCGGTGCCGGAAATCAGCGCCACTAAAATCAAAAGCAGCACAACGCACAGCACGCCCAGGGCAATATTCTGCCATGACCTGCGATGGTTTTTCTTGCGGTTCATGATAAAAACCTCCGGTTAGAATTAAAAATAATTTTGGGTGGAATGAAGCCAATGGCGGAAAATGTCAAAATGCTCCAGACCCAAAAGGCTTACATAACATGATAGCATAAACGAGTGCTTTTTTCAATGGATTTCAAAATTATTTTACATGATCTGCCAAATAATGCCAAAACCCGGTGGGCATGATACAATGGTATGGGTGGATCGAATGTCAATAAAGAAACCGGAACGCAACAAAGCACCGGTTTCCGGTGCTTTGTTTTGGGGGATCAGTCCTGATTTTCGTAATTTTTCCAGTAGTTGAACCAATCCTCCGCAGAACCGCCATTGGGCAAATCGCTGGATGCGGGGACGGTGCTGCCGGTGGGGGCGTTCTTTTCGGTGAAGGTGATGCTTAGCTCCAGAATCTGACGGCCCCGCAGGACAAAGATGGAGGTGGTTTCACCGGCCTTGAAATGATCCAGTGCCTTATCCAGCTCGCTGAAAGAGGTGACATCGTAATCACCAATGGCCCGGATGATATCCCCTGCCTGAAGACCAGCCGCGGCGGCGGGGCTGTTTGCTTCGACGCTATAGACATAGCAACCGATGCCGTCGGTCTGGGGGGTGACCTTGATACCCATATAAGGGGCGGAGATATAACCGTTTTGGATCAGCTCTGCGATCATGCCAGCCACATCATCAAAGGGAATGGCAAAGCCGATGCCCTCAATGGATGCGCCGGAGGTGGTGGTGCCGGAATACTTGGCGGTGGTGATGCCGATGACCTCGCCTTTCATGTTGAACAGGGGACCGCCGGAGTTACCGGGGTTGATGGCGGCATCGGTTTGGAGCATATTGATGATGGTGCCGTCGGTGGTCACATCCCGGTCCTTGGCGCTGATGTAACCAACGGTCAGGGTGTTGGTCAGTTCACCCAGGGGATTGCCGATGGCGACCACCTGATCGCCCACGATCAAATCATTGCTGCTGCCGATCTTGGCGGCGGGCAGACCTGTGGCGTCAATCTTCAGCAGAGCCAGATCGTTGCCTTCCTCATAGCCGACCAAAGTGGCGGGGTACTCGGTGCCGTCAAAGGTGATGACGGTCAAGGTGGTGGCACCTTCCACTACGTGGTAATTGGTGACGATGTAGCCATCGGAAGAGAAAATGAAGCCGGAGCCGGAGGAAGCGGTCTCGGTGACCTGACCGTAGATATTGGTGGTGGCCTGGTTGGAAATGGCTACCACGCTGTTTTTGTTCTGGGCGTAGACCTGACCGGGGGTCAGACCATCCGCGGTGGCGGTGCCGGAGAGGGAATTGCCGTTTCCGGTGAAGGAATTGGACTCGATCTCCTTTTCCAGCTCCAGGATCTTGTCGTTGAGCTTTTCCAGAACCTCCAGATATTCTTCCCGCTGATCGTCCCAGTGGTCATTCAGGGCAGCGGCGGTGATGCCGCAGCCGGCGGCAACCAGAGCGGCGGCGGTGACCACGGAAGCAAAGACTTTCAGAAAGCCATGTTTCTTCTTGGGCTGGCTGGGTGCGCTGGCGGTGCTTTCGTAAACCGGGGGCACCCACTGGGGTGCTTCCTGGGGCTGGACGGGAGCGGCGTGCTGCTGCGGCATTTCATAAGGGGAATCGGCAAAGGGGGAAGCCTTGGGGGGCTGCTGCGCAGGATCAGTGCCGTAGGGAAGGTTTTCATTGTTTTCCATGGTATCGTCCTCCTGGATCATTGTTTCTATGGCAACATTTTATCCACTGGATATGAAAAAAATATGTACAGTTACCAAAAGAATTATAAACAACTATAAAAGAGCAAATTTGTGAAAATGACGAAAAGACATCATTCCCAAA
>CAZVAB010000093.1:0-5920 GCA_964625045.1 uncultured Oscillospiraceae bacterium
AAGCGCTGGATCAGGCATTATCCAATTCATAATGAAAACACGGTGCGTCAGATCCATGCATCAGGTAAAAGGAAGCTCCCGGCCAGGGCTGTGGCCGGGAGCTTCTTATCCCTCGTAGATCTGCTGGGAGCCGTAGATGGCTTCTGCCAGATAGCGGTCGCTCCAATTCCGAGCGCCCACCTTATCCC
This sequence comes from uncultured Oscillospiraceae bacterium, assembly GCA_964625045.1. Classification (GTDB taxonomy): domain Bacteria; phylum Bacillota; class Clostridia; order Oscillospirales; family Oscillospiraceae; genus Faecousia. The sequence goes on from CAZVAB010000093.1 coordinate 189, forward strand.
GGTTGAGCAGATGCCGGTACAGCTCCTGGATGTTGCCACGCAGGGCGGCAACACCGTACTTCCGGCAGAAACGGACCCATAGATTGATACAGGGGGAGCAGAACGAGGTGTAGATCAGCGGGAGAATGTGATTGCCGCCGATGAGGGTCATTTCATGGTGGAATTGGAATGCGATTTCCGCTGCCTGGGCGGGGGCGGGATCCTGTTCCAGTTCTTTGATGAATACCCCCAGGTGCTCCAATTGTTCATCGCTGGCGTTATCGATGACCCGGCGCAGGGCCATCTGTTCCAATCCCCAGCGCACCTCCAGGATGGAGCGGATCTCCTCTTTTCCCAGCATACCGCCGTTGTAATCCATGATTGCGATGAGGGTCTCCATGTTACCGTTGCGGCTGTAGTCTGCCACATAAGCCCCCTGTCGGGGGAGCACCTCCAGAAAGCCCTGCCGGGCCAATTCCGCAATGCCGCCGTTGACCACCGCCCGGGAGACACCCATCTGCTGGCAAAGCTCCCGCTCCGAGGGCAGCTTCTGCCCCATGGGCAGTTCCCCGGATAAGATCATGCCCTGAAGCTTCTGGACAAACAGCTCTTTCAGGCTCGGAGCGTACAACTGTTCAAATTCCATGATTACCTCCATGCTGTGCTCTGGATATACCAGATACCACAAGCCGATTATACTATCCAATTTGTCAAAATGCAACAAATAAATTGGGATAAAACGCAGAAAATTACAAGAACAATTGACTTTACAAAATGTTCATATTAAACTATAATCAGTACAATCATACTGGTATGACCAGAAAGGAGTGGTGCTTTTGGATAAGGTGAGAGTGATCCAAATCAAACAGAGCGTCTTTGCCAACAATGATGCGCAGGCAGCCCAGCTGCGCATGGAGCTGAAGGAAAAGGGAATCTATCTTCTGAACCTGATGTCATCCCCCGGCTCCGGCAAGACCACCACCCTGACCCGGCTCATTGAGCGGCTGAAAGGGGAGCTTCGCATCGGTGTGATGGAGGCGGATATCGATTCGGATGTGGATGCCCGTACCATTGCCGCCACCGGCGCAAAGGCCATCCAGCTGCACACCGGCGGTATGTGCCATCTGGATGCGGCCATGACCCGCCAGGGCTTGGAGGGGCTGGACCCCAGTGACACGGATTTGGTGGTGCTGGAAAATGTGGGTAATCTGGTTTGTCCGGCGGAATTTGACACCGGCGCGGTGAAGAATTTGGCCATTCTTTCCGTGCCGGAGGGACACGATAAGCCCCTGAAATATCCGCTGATGTTTCAGGTGTGCGATGCGGTGATCATCAACAAGATCGATGTGGCACCGTATTTCGATTTTGATTTGGAAAAGTGCACGGCATATATCCACATGCGCAATCCTAATGCAAAAATTTTCCCCATCAGTGCCAAAACAGGCGAAGGCTGCGATGCGGTAGCTGCCTGGCTGAAAGAAGAAGTCTACAATTGGACCAAATAAGAGAGGAGAATGTTTGATGTCTGATTACCTTGCAGGATTTGTTCCCGATTTTGTGGAGCAGGAGGAGCCCAGAGAGATCATTTTGAAGCTGGGCAAAATGATCACCAACCGCATCCCCGTGAAGCTGGGGCTGCAAAAGCTGACCAAGTACGACCCGGAATACTGGGGCTTGAGCCTGCTGCTGACCGATGAGCAGGCGGAGCTGGCCCTGAAAATGGGCGTGCGCCAGCCCAAAACCATGGAGGATATGAAAAAGCTCACCGGGAAGGATGAGGCCACTCTGGAAAAGCTCCTGGGTGAAATGTCCTTCAGCGGCATTCTGGAATACAACTGGGAGAACCCCACCCGCACCAAGCAGTGGGTGCTGCCCATGTTCGTTCCCGGCAGTGCTGAGTTTACCAACATGAATGACACCATTTTGAAGAAGTACCCGGAGATGGGCCGCTTCTTTGAGCGGATGAGCCGCCTGCCCCTGGAAAAGGTCACCCCCATGGTGCCCCCCGGAGGCGCAGGCATCGGTATGCACGTCATCCCAGTGGAAAAGGCCATCGAGACGGAAAACCAGTCCATTTCTGTGGAGCACATTTCCCACTGGCTGGATAAGTATGAAGGCAAGTATGCCGCCTCTCCCTGTTCCTGCCGGAAATCCCGCCTGACGTATGACGAAGGCTGCGCCGATGATCCCGAAGGCTGGTGCGTGGCAGTGGGCGACATGGCGGACTATGTGGTGGAGACCGGAAAGGGCGGCCGCTACATCACCAAGGAAGAAGCGCTGGAGATCTTCCGTCAGGCGGAGGAAAACGGCTTTGTCCACCAGATCACCAATATCGACGGTGCGGATAAGATCTTCGCCATCTGCAACTGCAATGTGAATGTTTGCTACGCACTGCGTACTTCCCAGCTATTCAATACCCCCAACCTCTCCCGCAGCGCTTATGTGGCCCGGGTGGAGAAGGAGGACTGCGTGGCCTGCGGCAAGTGTGTGGAAGTTTGTCCCGCCGGTGCTGTGAAGCTGGGCCAGAAGCTGTGCACCAAGGACGGCAAGGCGGTGGAATACCCCAAGCATCCGCTGCCCAGCGAGCAGAAGTGGGGTCCCCATATGTGGGACGAAAACTACCGGGACAACAACCGGATCAACTGCTACGAGACCGGAACGGCACCTTGTAAGACCGCCTGCCCGGCACATATCGCCGTTCAGGGCTATTTGAGGATGGCAGCTCAGGGCCGTTATACTGAGGCACTGGCCCTGATCAAGAAGGATAATCCGCTGCCCGCCATTTGCGGACGTATCTGCAACCGCCGCTGCGAGGATGCCTGTACCCGTGGCACCATCGACGAGGCTATCGCCATCGACGAAGTGAAGAAATTCATTGCCCAGCAGGATCTGAACGCCGAGACCCGGTTCGTGCCCAAGAAGGTGGTGCCTTCTCTGGAGGGTCACTTTGACCAGAAGGTGGCCATCATCGGTGCTGGCCCTGCGGGCCTGAGCTGTGCCTACTTCCTGGCGGAAAAGGGCTACAGCCCGGTGATTTTTGAGAAGAATGAGCGCCCCGGTGGTATGCTCCGCTACGGTATCCCCAGCTTCAAGCTGGAAAAGGATGTGATCGATGCGGAGATCCAGATCATCCAGGCCATGGGCGTGGAGATCAAGTGCGGCGTGGAAGTGGGCAAGGATGTGACATTGGAGCAGCTGCGTCAGCAGGGCTTCAAGGCGTTCTACATTGCCATCGGCTGCCAGGGCGGACGGAAGGCCGGGATCCCCGGTGAGGATGCCGAGGGCGTTATGACGGCGGTGGATTTCCTGCGTACCGTGGGCGGCGACGAAAGCTACAGGGTCGGCGGCAAGGCCGTGGTGGTAGGCGGCGGAAATGTGGCCATTGACGTGGCCCGGAGCGCTACCCGCTGCGGTGCGGAAGAGGTTTCAATGTTCTGCCTGGAGCCCAGAGAGAAAATGCCTGCCTCCGAAGAAGAGATCCAGGAAGCAGCGGAAGAGGGCGTGGGCCTGAACTGCGGCTGGGGTCCCAAGGAGATCCTGACGGACAATGGCAAGGTCACGGGCATCGTCTTCAAGCGCTGTGTCAGCGTGTGGGACGAAAGCGGCAAGTTTGCGCCTACTTACGATGAAAGCGATACAAAGACCGTTCCCTGTGACCGGGTGTTCCTGTCCATCGGGCAGGCCATCCAGTGGGGCAATCTGCTGGCTGGCTCCAAGGTGGAGCTGGGCCGGGGCAACGGTGCGGTGGCGGATGCTGTCACCTATCAGACCGGCGAGCCCGATATCTTTGTGGGCGGAGATGTGTACACCGGCCCCAAGTTTGCCATCGATGCCATTGCGGCAGGCCGGGAGGGCGCCATTTCCATCCACCGGTTCGTGCAGCCCCATTCCAGCCTGACCATCGGCAGAAACCGCCGTCAGTTCGTGGCGCTGGACAAGGAGAATATCCGGGTGGAGCAGTATGACAACGGTTCCCGCCAGGTGCCCGGCACTCGTGCCGACATTGACCGGAAGAAGTCTTTCCGGGACGCAAAGCTCCCCTTTACCGAGGAGCAGGTGAAGGCGGAGACCGCAAGATGCTTGGGCTGCGGCGCTTCTGTGGTGGATCCCAACAAGTGCATCGGCTGCGGTGTGTGTACCACCAAGTGTGAGTTCGGCGCTATCAAGCTCCACCGGGAGCGCCCGGAGTGCAGCAACATGATCCCCAGTGAGAAGAAGCTGCCTTATGTGCTGGGCAACGGTGCCAAGCAGGCACTGAAGATCAAGTTCTCCAAGAAAAAGGAGCAGTAAGATGCACGAACTGGGCGTAGTGTTTCACATCATGGACTCCCTGGAACAAGTGGCCAGGGACAATGAAGTGGAAAAGATCCAGAGCGTGATAGTGGAAGTGGGGGAGGTTTCCACGGTGATCCCCCACTACCTCACCGACTGCTGGAAATGGGCCATTCAGAAAAAGGCACTGGTGACGGATTGCCAGATGAAAATTGAGATACTGAAAGCGGTGACCTGGTGTGACGAATGCCGCCAGGAGTACGAAACCGTTGCCCATGGAAAGATCTGCCCCTATTGCGGCAGCGAAAAAACATGGCTTTTACGGGGAAATGAACTGAATATTAAAGAAATTGAGGTAATTTAGGAGGTAATCATTATGCTGTTTCAGATTTACGGCGACAATGCGATGTTCCAGCTCCTGGGCTGGCTGATGGTGTTTGTGGGCCTGATTTTGGCCAATGAATTTGCCCGCCGGACGAAGTGGGGCGGTGTTGCCTGCTTCCTGGTCCTGCCTGCGGGACTGACGATCTACTTTATTTCCATTTATGTGGGCGCGGCAATGGGCGCGGATTGGGCGCTGAACAATCCCACCTATCTGTACATGAACAGCTGGTTCCATTATGCCAAGCTCTACGCAGCGACTGCTGGCTGCATCGGCTTTATGATGCTCAAGTACAAGTGGTTCGTGGGTAAGACTGAGTGGTTCAAGGTGTTCCCCTTTGCCATTGTGGCAGCGAACATCCTCATTGCGGTGGCCAGCGACTTTGAGTCCGCCATCAAGGGCGCGCAGTCTGTGGACGGCTGGTGGCTGTCCAGCGAGAATGTATGGCTGTACGGCGGCTGGTGGAACTGGCTCAACGGCATTGCCGGTATCATCAACATCTTCTGCATGACCGGCTGGTGGGGCATCTATGCGTCCAAGGATAAGAAGGATATGCTGTGGCCGGATATGATCTGGCTGTACATCCTGGCTTACGATGTGTGGAACTTCCAGTATACCTATCTGAACCTGCCCACCCATTCCTGGTTCTGCGGCGTGGCGCTGCTGCTGGCTCCCACCGTTGCCAATGCCCTGTGGAATAAGGGCGGCTGGATCCAGAACCGTGCCAACACCCTGGCCCTGTGGTGCATGTTTGCCCAGGTGTTCCCCCTGTTCCAGGATGCCAGCGTGTTTACCACCATCCCGGTGCTGTACGCTGACGGCTTTATGAATGCGGCGGTTCGGCCCACGGAAGTCAACCCGGTGCCCCAGGGCGTGATCTCCATTTTGTCCCTGGCCATCAATGTGCTGGCCCTGGCGCTGATCATCAAGCGCTCCGTCCAGCAAAAGAAGAACCCCTACAAGCAGGAGATATTCACCGATACCAAGGACTTCCAGCTTGCTTTGGCAAGAGCGGAAGAGTAACATGAAAAACGGGAGCTGCAAGATGTTAGTACCAGATAAGAAAACATTGAAATAGTCAATAAAATCAATGTTTTTC
>CAZVAB010000094.1:0-5850 GCA_964625045.1 uncultured Oscillospiraceae bacterium
CTATTCCAAGACGGATACGGATGCGACCTTTATGCGGATGAAGGAAGACCACATGAGAAATGGTCAGTTAAAACCAGCCTATAACGTTCAAATAGCGGTAAACAGTGAATATATCACAGGAATTGAAGCGTTCTCCAACCGAACAGATGTGGGGACATTCATTCCCTTTACCCTGCTGATACATCGTGTGGCATTTCTCCTTGAATTCCGGCGTAAAGACCAGACTCCTGTCACTGACGCTTTCCACGTAAGGACTGCTGCGAAACGCCGCAATCTCTTCCGCATTGAACAACTTCTTACTCATTGTATCCAACCTTCCTTTCGCCCTGATTGGATACATTCTACTACAACTCTTCCCGTATTTCCATGTCCACAGTCTGGGGTTCCGCTAACTTTTGACGTCTCTATACTTGGGACGTGTACCATTAGTCAACTTTTTACTGTGTCCATTTTACGGGGTACAGTTTACGTTGTCCCTTTACTGATTATACCATTAACTTAATGACATTGCCCTGCTTCGGCAGGGAGATTTTTCATCTTCGGCAGGGAGATTTTTCATCTTTTCCTTTACCCGGTGGACTTTTTGTGGTAAACTAGAAAATAACATCATTTATCCGGGAGGACATCATGAAATTACCACAGCTGCGTGGCCGAAAATGGAATTATTCCGCTCTCGCCTTCGCCCTACCCTTTACCGCCATTGTCTGTCTGATGATCATTGTGGGCTGCACCCCCTTTGGCAAGCTCTCCATGCTCTATTCGGATATGTGGCACCAGTATTTTCCCTTTTTCAAAGCCTTTCGCCAGGCCCTGCGCAGCGGCGAGTCCCTGCTGTTCAGCTGGAATGTGGGCATGGGCATGGATTATCTGGGGCTTATTTCCTACTATCTGGCATCTCCCCTGAATCTGGTCAGTGTGATCCTGCCGGAAAGCTGGCTTCTGCCCTACTTCTCTTTCCTGGTCCCCATCAAGCTGGGACTTGCCTCACTGTTTTTTGCCACTTTCCTAAAAAAGCTCTTCCACAAGGATGATCTTTCCATCGTGGTCTTTGGTGCCTTTTACGGCCTGTGTGCCTGGGCACTGGGCTATCAGTGGAACATCATGTGGCTGGACACCTTTGCTCTGCTCCCCCTGGTGGCCCTAGGTACCATCTACCTGCTGCGGGACAGAAAATTCATCCTGTATACCGTCACCCTGTTTCTGTCCGTCTTTGCCAACTACTATGTGGGCTTTTTCACCTGCATTTTCGTCTTTTTCCTGTTCTTCTGCTATGAGATCTGCTACTGCAAGAGCGTGAAGCGCTTTTTCCTGGATCTTGCGCGCATTGCCCTGTTTTCCATGCTGGCCATTGGCATGACTGCCATTTTGGAGCTGCCTGCTCTGGCTGCCCTGGGCAACACCCAGTCCAGTGTCAACTCCTTCCCGGACTATTTCTCCCTGAACATGGTGGAATACGCCGAGTACGCCGAAGCAAGAGAAGCCTGGAACCTGTATAAGAGCGCCAAGAAAGCCGGCGAAGCCACCACCAAGCTCTGGTTCACCGCCATGCAGGAATCCGTTGATCCTATTCTGGAGGGGATGAAGCAGGTTGCCGGCAATCTTAGCGGCGGCAACAGCCCCACCTTTAAAGAGGGTCTGCCCAATGTATACTGCGGTGTGGGCACGATCATTTTTGCTTTCCTGTTCCTGACCACCCGGCACATCCAGGTCCGGGAAAAGCTCTGCTGCGCATTTCTGCTGTTCTTCTTTTCCCTGAGTTTCGTTGTCCGGCAGCTGGATTATGTGTGGCACGGCTTCCACTTTCCCAATATGATCCCCTATCGTTTCAGTTTCCTGTATTCTTTCGTCATGCTCTACATGGCTTACCGGGCGTTTCTCCTCCGGCGGCGGTTCCGTCCCGGTCAGCTGGCAGCGGGCTGCATTTTGGGCCTATGGCTGCTTCTATTCTCCCAGCACGCAGCCAAGATCCCCGAAGCGCTGGAAAGTCTGAAAACACTGTTCGACCTGCTGGGCAAAACGCTGACCACCGTGCTTTCCGGCGATAAGGACGCTGCCACCGCCGCTGCCAAGGAACTGGAAACGCACTACAACACCTACGGCGACACCTATATCTATATCGTCTACAACGCCATTTTCCTCGGCCTGTATACCACGCTCCTGTTCCTGCCCTATATGGGCAAGTCCCTGGGGCTGTATGCCAAGAAAGCCGAGATCCGTGCCTATGCCCGGGAGCGTGCCGACCGGCGCAGGCTCTCCACCAACCTTTTGTGTCTGGTGATGGCCATTGAGCTTGTGATGAACGTGGTGAATTTCGGTGTCAACTTTGGCTACACCAATACCACCAACTACCCCCAGGGCACGGATGCCACCGTTTCCATGATCACCTACATGAAGGAGCGGGAAAAGTCCCTGTTCTACCGTGCCGAGGTCACCCACTCCCAGACCCTCAACGACGGTGCCCTGAACAGCTACAACGGCATCTCCACCTTCACCAGCTCCGCCAATGTCAAAGTAACGGAGTTTATGAAAGCACTGGGTTACGGTGCCAAGAACACCTACAACCGCTACTGCTTTGAGGAAAGCTCCCCGGTGGCAAACCTCTTCCTGAACCTGAAATATATGATTGAGCGCCAAGGACAGGTGGAGAAAAATCCCTACTTTGACGAAGTGCACCATTACGAAAATGTGTATCTGCTGGAAAACAACGCCTATCTTCCCCTGGGCTTCCTGGCAGAAACGGACCTGGCGCAGGTGGACTTCTCCTCCGCCGGTTCTCCCTATGCCTTCCAGAACACCCTTTTCTCCGCCGCCACCGGCATCCAGGATGATGTGTGGTACATCACCCCAGGCAGCTGGCTGGAAATCGAAGCGAAGAATGTGGATGTCACCAGCCGGGGCACCAACGCCGGTTACTGCGCTTACAGCACCACATCCAAGGGCGAGATCATTTACCGCTACACCGCCCAGGCTTCCGGCTTTATGTGCGTGGATCTGACCATGAACGCCCGGAACAGCTTCAGCGTTTATCTGAACGATGCGTACCTGTACAGCGAGTCCATCAGCCTGCCCCAGACCCTGGCTGTCAGCCAGGTGGAGCCGGGGGATGTGGTAGAGATCCGCATCACCTGCAAGGCTGGCGAAAACAGCAACATCACCATCAAGGGTGCCATTGTCAACGAGGAAGTTTTCCGTGCGGGATACGACGTTCTCGCCGCCTCCACCCTGAAACTCACCGAATTCTCCACCACCCGGGTGGATGGCACCATCTCCTGCAACCGGGACGGTCTGCTCTACACCTCCATCCCCTATGACGGCAACTGGACCGCCACAGTGGACGGCAAGGATGCCGACATCATCCTGGTGGGCGATGCCATGGTGGCGCTGGATCTGACCCAGGGCGATCACGAGATCGTCTTCACCTATCACAACAGCGCATTCTCCATGGGCTGGAAGATCTCTCTTGGGTGTCTGGCTGTTTTCATTGCTCTGATCTGCTGGCAATACCAGGTGCGCATCGACCTTCCCCCCATTATGAAGAAATTCAAGCGCAAGAAATGACCCTTTCCGCTCCGGTGTATGCCGGAGCGGATTTTTTACTTTTCATTTGGGGCGTTTTGTGGTATGATAGGGATCGAAACTGAAAAACAAGGAGATACCTATGCTTTCAATTGCTGAAATTCTCTCCCAGGAGCTGGGGCAAAAGCTGGAATATGTGCAAAATGTCATCGATCTGATGGATGAAGGAAATACCATTCCTTTCATCGCCCGCTACCGCAAGGAAATGCACGGCACCATGGATGACACCACCCTGCGTAATCTGGAAACCCGGCTGACCTACCTGCGCAACTTGCAGGAGCGCCGGGAGGAAGTAAAAAAATCCATTGAAAATCAGGGGAAACTGACAGAAGCGTTGTCCGCCGCCATTGATGCTGCCGCAACCCTGGCAGAAGTGGAGGATCTGTACCGCCCCTACAAGCAAAAGCGCCGCACCCGGGCTTCCATCGCCCGGGAACGGGGTCTGGAGCCCCTGGCGCAGGCCATCTTCGCCCAGGACGGGCAGGACCCAGCCGTTCTGGCTCAGGCTTTTGTGGACCCTGAAAAAGAAGTGAACACCGTGGAAGAAGCCCTGGCCGGCGCTTCCGATATCATTGCTGAAAACCTGTCGGATGATGCGGACATCCGCAAAAAACTCCGGGAGCTGGTAAACCGCAAGGGCAGCCTTGTGTGCAAAGCGGAAGACCCGGAAGCAGAAAGCGTCTATACCCTCTACTATGATTTCAGCCAGAACATCTCCCGGCTGCTGGATCATCAGATCCTGGCCATCAACCGGGGCGAAAAAGAGGGCATCTTGAAAGCAGCCATCACCCTGCCCGGCAATGACGGTGCCGCACTGGTATGCCGTGCCGCCCTGAAGCCCACCATGTATGTTTCCGCCTTTGTCCGCTCCGCCGCGGAAGATGCCTACGAGCGGCTGATCTTCCCCTCCATCCAGCGGGAAGTCCGCTCTGAGCTGTCCGCCCGGGCCTACACTGGTGCCATCCACAATTTTGCGCTGAATTTGAAGCCCCTGCTGATGCAGCCCCCGGTAAAGGGCTTCGTGACCATGGGTCTGGACCCCGGATACCGCAACGGCTGCAAAGTTGCCGTGGTGGACCCCACCGGCAAAGTGCTGGATACTGCCGTGGTCTACCCCACATTCAGCGAACGGAAGAAGCAGGAGGCCATCTCTGTCCTGTCCGGTCTCATGCGCCGCCATCAGGTGCGGCACATTGCCATCGGCAACGGCACCGCCTCCCGGGAAACAGAAGCCATGACCGTGGAGCTGCTGCGGGACTTCCCGGATGCCAGCTATGCCATCGTCAATGAAGCAGGTGCCTCCGTCTATTCCGCTTCCCCGCTGGCAGCGGAGGAATTCCCGGAATATGATGTGAACCTGCGCTCCGCAGTGTCCATCGCCCGGCGGCTCCAGGACCCCCTGGCGGAACTGGTTAAAATCGATCCCAAGGCCATTGGCGTGGGCCAGTATCAGCACGACTGCCCTCAAAAGGAGCTGGACAGCACCCTGGGCAGCGTGGTGGAAGACTGTGTCAACGCCGTGGGTGTGGATGTGAACACCGCTTCCCGGAGCCTGCTGGAACAGGTATCCGGCCTGAACAGCACCACCGCCAAGAATATCGTGGCCTACCGGGAAGAGAATGGCCCCTTCACCAGCCGCACCCAGCTGAAAAAAGTGCCCAAGCTGGGGCCCAAGGCATTTCAGCAGTGCGCAGGCTTCCTGCGTGTGCCGGAAAGCAAGGAAGTGCTGGATCACACCGGCGTACACCCGGAATCCTACGCCGCCGCCAAGGAACTGCTGACCCTGCTGGAACTAAAAAAAGGTGATGACCTTTCCTCGCTGCCCGAACAGCTGAAGCAGTATGGCTCCAAAAAGGCTGCGGACAGCTGCGGCATCGGCGAACCCACCCTTTTGGATATCGCCAAGGAATTGAGCAAGCCCGGCCGTGACCCCCGTGATGAGCTGCCCGCTCCGATCCTGCGCAAGGACGTGCTGGAAATGAAGGACCTGAAGCCCGGCATGGAGCTGACGGGAACGGTGCGCAATGTCATTGATTTTGGTGTCTTTGTGGATATCGGCGTGCACCAGGATGGACTTGTCCACATTTCCGAGGTGTGCAACCGCCGCCTGAAGCATCCCAGCGAAGCGGTCAAAGTGGGCGACATTGTCAGGGTCGTCGTTCTGGGCGTGGATGAAAAACGCCATCGGATCAGCTTGAGCATGAAGCAGGCAAAGTAACCAACAAAGCCGTATTCAGAGCCGCCCTCTGAACAGAGGCTCTGATCGTTTTCTAA
>CAZVAB010000095.1:0-5774 GCA_964625045.1 uncultured Oscillospiraceae bacterium
CAAACACGAGGTCTGCCGTTTTGGGTGCTACCGGGCGATTATTAAGCGCTTACTTTGCAAGGCTCTGCGCTTACCGGCGAGCCAGGCTTTCTCGGTGATGTACTTTGCCAGAAAGGCGATGCCCACGCCCATGACCAGCGCCGCCAGCACATCAGTGGGATAATGGACATACAGGTACAGCCGGGAGAAGGCAATGAGACTTGCCAAAACCAGCGCCGGGATGCCCATTTTCTTATGATACAGTGTCAGTGCCACCGCTCCCTCAAAGGATGCCAGCGTATGACCCGAGGGGAAAGAATAATCCGTCGGTGCGGTGATCAGCAGTTGGATGGTCTTGCCGAAGTGGAGCAGCTGATAGTCATAGGGCCGGATCCGGGCCACCAGCGGCTTCATGGTCACATTACAGACCAGCACACCGATGACCAGGGCAACGCCCATGGCAGCGCCGGCTTTCCGATACTTGCGGGTGCATAGCAGCACCAGAGCCAGGGCGATCCAGAAAATGCCCGCATCGCCCAGCACCGTGATGATGGGCATGACCACATCCATTGCGGCGCAGCGCAGATTTTCAGCGATCCATTCCAAAATGGGCAGGTCAAAATGCTCTGCCAGCCAAGATAATACCGTTTCCATTATGCCCCCTCCTTTTCAAACAGCGCCGTCAGCTCCATGGGCTCCAACGGGCCGCCGGGCAAGCTCACGTCCCCCATGGTGTCAAACATCAGGGTCCACACTTTCTTGCCGTCTTCGTCCTGTTCTTCCTTCACCCAGCCCTTGAACACCTGGCCCTCCGGCACGGTGACGGTGGGCAAGGTGAGTTTTTTCGCCTGCGCATCCACCAGCGTGCTGCTGATGATCTGCTCCCCATTGCGGAAGGTCAGCCGCACCTGGGTCTTACGCTGCTGGATGTCCACATTGGTCATCTGCTTCACCGTAAAGCTGCCGCTGCTGTCTTTCTCCACGAGCAGCGTATTGTGCATGGGAAATTCCTTAATGGAGCCGTTGCCACGGGTGACTTCCAGAGTCATTTCCACCATGACGGAGTAACAATCCCCGGAATACTGGTAGAACGATGTAAAGGTCGGCTCCGTAAAGCGGTAAGAGGAGAAGGACTGCACCCAGCCCGTCTCGCTGGAAATGATGGTCTTGTAGGCCGCGGAGCCCTTTTCAAACCATTGTGCCACCTCCGCTTTGTCCGCCTTGCCCAGCATGAACTTGCCGTAGGCTTCCATGGCATTTTTCGCCAGTTCTTTCTGTTGCGCATCCGGCTCCATGACCGGGTCGTTCTGGGTATAGGTGCCGCTGGCCTCGTCAAAGATCAGGGCCGCTGCTGTCCCATCGGCGTTTTTCACTTCCACCTTGGGCATGGTCAGCAATTCGTTCACCTGCTGGACCTCTTTCTGGAAGCCCATCAGCCCCTCTGCCAGATATTCCGCCGCCAGGGTGGTGATTTTGCGGACGGTATGAGCATCGGTCAACGCAACACCGTTGATGTACACCGTCTGACCGGGGAATTTCTCCACCAGCACGGACACCTGCCGGGTGTAGAACAGCTCCACCTGCCCCAGTTCCCAGTTGGCGATCTCCAATTGAGAATCGCTACCGCCGGTGAGGGTAAAGGTGGCGATCTTCTCGTCCCCCGCTTTGACGATGAACTTCTTATTGCCGGATAGTCCGGCGGAGGTCTCCAGGCACTGTAGCTCCCGGTCCCCTACACGGTTCTCCATGTAAGCGGCAAATGCCGCCGCACCCTCAAACGCCGTATCCGTTTCCCCGGCTTTTTCGTAAAGGGTCTCCCAGTCCCGGCTCTGGAACAGCTGCGCAAACACCTGCTCCCGGGCATGGTTGGGCTGGGCAGCCTCATACTCTGTCAGCCAGGCTTTCAGGGGCTCCATAGCGGCCAGCAGCGCAACAAAGAACACCAGAATAAAGGCCGTATACAGGCTGTAAAACAGGATCTTCCCCTTGTTTTTTCCCTTTCTCTCCGGCTCATTCCCCTGCGGATTTGGTGAATATTTTCCTTGATACATGAAAAGACCTCACTTTCCGGGCCGCACCATGAAGAAGGTGGGCATACGGCGGGGCATTTCCTGAAGCAGGGAATAGTTATTGATCATGCAGATCTCCCCGGCTGTGCCGTAACGGCCGAAGGTATCCTTATAAAGCATGACGGTGGAGGAACCGCCGTCCAGATTGCAGGCGTTCACAGCACCGTACTCGGTCATGATATCAATGATATCGCCGTAGTCCGCACCCAGAGAGCCAGCCTGTCGGCCATCGATGCACACAAAGATCACCGTGCCGTCGGCCCGCTGACCGATGGCAGTCCGGGGATTCCAGCCAGAATTGGCGTTGTAGGCTTCCTCGTTCACGTTGCCGTCCATGATGAGCACCGGGCCGAAGCAGCAGCCATCCCGGATCTTCAGCTCCTGGGCTTTTTCAGCGGTCATGGTCTTAGCCACCACCAGGATGTTATCCTGATTGAAGCCCACGAATCCTGTCTGGGGGGCCTGGCCCGCCGTCCAGCGGACAGTCCCCTGGGCAACCACCAGTCCTTCGGGAACGCTGCCCACTTCCGCCGAGGCCTTGCCGTTGTCATAGAACGCACCGGCGTTGATGGCGGCAATGGCTCCCTCTTTGACGATCTGGTTGGTAATCCGCTCTCCGGGGATGCTCATGCTGAAATTGTCCGACGACACCGCCATATAAACAGCGGAAGGGTCCCGGATCAGCATCACATAGGCATTGTAGCTGTCGCCGGAGATGGTATCGATGCGGATGCCATCGGGATAATCCGCCCATTCGGAGTCCGCCGCCGTGTCATTGGGGCGGATCACCACCTGGTCGGACACGGAAACATCTCCGGGCAGCGTGGCGCTGACCCCTGCCTGGATTTGCTCCACCGTCTCTTTTCCGATGAAGATCGCCGGACACCACTTCATGCCGCTGGATTCCAGCATGGTCATGGTAAGAATATCCCGGGCCGCCGTGGACGGGCCGTTGAAAATGGTATTGAGGATCACGCACAGGCCGATAAACACCAGCAGCACCGTGGTGAACAGCACCAGCAGTGCCCGCAGGGCATAGCGGCCCAGTCTGCGTGCCAATGGATTTTTTGCTTGATCTTGCTGAATTTGCTTCATTATTTTTTAGAGTCCTCCCGATCAGATGCGAACACCCAGCGCTGCTGGATGATGAAATTAAAGATAAACAGGGCCACCATCACACCGGCATAGATCAGCCCCCGGAAAACCACCTGCTCTTCCCCGATGTGAAACAGCAGGTATGCCCCATAGGTCAGGCCCAGTTGGGCCAATGCCACCGGCACCGCCAGATAGAAGTAGCGCAGCAGAGCCTTTCCGCTGTCCTGGCTGCTGCAAAATACCAGCCGCTGATTCATGCGGAAATTGATCAGCGAGGACAAAACACGGGCCACCAAAAAGGGCACCAGTGTCAACGCAAAGCTGTCCAGCCATCCACCCAGACAGTGGGTCAGCGCCACGAACAGCACTTCGTCCACAACGGAAGCCACAAAGGAGCTGCCAATGAACTTGAAAAAGTGGGCCAAAATCAGCTTGTATATCCGCCAGGAATCCTGAACGGCCCGGAAATGGGAGCTTTTATTCTCCTCGATGTACACGGTGCGGATCTTCTGCTGGACAAAGGGGATGTAGTATTCTTTCATCGCCAGCAGCATATTGGTCTCATACTCAAAGCGGTCGCCGGAAACAGCGCACAGGCGCTTCAAATACTGCCTGGGAATGGCCCGCAGCCCCGTCTGGGTATCAGAAATGGTCATGCCCACAAAGATCTTGAACACGGCAGAAGTGGTCTGGTTGCCAAACCGGCTGCGCCGGGGCACCTCCGGCCCGGTAAAATCCCGGACACCCAAAACGATCTTCCCGCTTTCCAGCATTTTCCGGGCACAGGCAACGGTATCTTCGCAGTGGTGCTGCCCGTCACCGTCCACAGTGACCACACCCGCACCATCGGGACAATTGTCCAGGAACCAGCGGAACGCGGTCTTTAATGCCGCGCCTTTTCCCCGGTTTCCCTCATGGTGCAGTAGTGTTACCTGGGGGCAGGCCGCTGCTTTTTCAAAATAATGCAGATTTTCCGGTTTGCTGCCATCATCCACCAAAATGATTTGGGAAAAGCCCTGCTGGATCAAGCCGTGGATCACGCCCAGAAGCTTCTCGTCCGGGTCAAGGGACGGCAGCACAACGCTGACTTTTTCAATTTTGTTCATATCACAGCACCTCCTGGGGCTTTTCTCTTGTGTATGGGACATTATAGCATAAGTTCTGTCATAATGCAAAAACAAAGCGATGACGAAATAACTACAAATTGGAAACAATTGATTGAACCCAAAAGACTCCGGCCTTGTTCGGGCCGGAGTCCTCTATCTCCTTATGCTTCGTCAAACAGGTGGATCAGATGGCGGCCCACCTTTTCGGAGAAGGCCAAGGCCTCCCGGCGCAGCTCCACGGGCATTTTCTTAAAGAACTTGAAGATCTCATAGGTCAAGTCCCCGTCGTAGCCCTTGCGCTTCAAAGAAGCCATCAGCTTGTCCCAGTGGATATCCCCCAGATACGGCATGGTGTGCCGATCCTGGATATCATCCGTATCCTGAATGTGGAGCACTTTCAAAAGCTCCCCATCAATGGCATCGATGAAATCCTCCGGCTGCTGCCAGGTCAGCACGCAGTGGCCCACATCCACGCAAATGACGAACCAGGGGGAGTTCAACTCCTTGACCATGCCTTGCAATTCCTCCGGCTTAGCCAGTCGGCCCTTGCGTTCCTTGGTCACCTGATCATAGTAGAACAGGTTCTCCACAGCCACCTGCACGCCGTACTTTTCACAGTAGGGGATGAAGGTACGGTAAAAATCCAGGTTGTAGTCATGCAGGCTCACATCGTTGGGAACCACCACCGCATGGATCACCGTATACTTTGCGCCCAGAATGGCGGAAGCCTCGATGGCCCGGACGGTCTCCAAATATTCGGGGCAGCTCTCGTCCATGGCGCAGCCATAGTGGAAGTTAAAGGGTGCGTGGGTCTGGCGGCACTGGATGCCAGCGGCATCCATAGCGGCCCGCAGAGCCTTGGCGTGATCCAGATAATCCTCCCGCAGCAGCCAGTTGTTGTCCTTCATGTCGTAAAAGCCATAGTCAATGGCATCGAAGCCGGTCTCCTTGGCCACTGCGAAGCCTTCCAGATCGCCGTAAGTGGCCCGGAGCAGATTGTAGTCCATTGCAAGTTTCATACCAGCGCCTCCA
The DNA here is from genome assembly GCA_964625045.1 of uncultured Oscillospiraceae bacterium. Lineage (GTDB taxonomy): Bacteria > Bacillota > Clostridia > Oscillospirales > Oscillospiraceae > Faecousia. Next base: position 5,282 of record CAZVAB010000095.1, read on the forward strand.
TCAATTGATATGGACAAGTATACACGCTTTGGCCATAAAAAGCAAGCATTTCGAAGAAATTGTGGAAAAATCACATCCCAGCTCTGCCCAAAACTATCTTAAAATTCCCAAACCAGGAGGTCATATTCCATAAACAAAATGCTTTCTACTGGTGCAAGCGTCTTGTGCCTCCGATCGCTGTCCTCGCCATCGTTTTGGTCCTTCTTCCCTTTGTCCCCTTTGGGAACAGCAACGGCCTCAGCTCCCCTGATATGGATTGCTAAGCGAATATGCGGGAAACCTACCCCGCTTTTGTGGAGCCGAAATCCAGGCCGAATGCCACCACCGTAATGCTTCGCAAGCTGGCGGATAAAAGTTACAAAAGGATATCGAAAAAAGTAACAAAACACAGTTGAACTCCACCAAACAACAAACTATAATATCCCAAAACTCGAATAGCTGTTCTGCGGCCGGAGGACAGACAGGATCAAGGCTCTATACTGGACAGGAGACG
>CAZVAB010000096.1:0-5748 GCA_964625045.1 uncultured Oscillospiraceae bacterium
GGTTGGTTGATGTGGTTTTCCTTTTCGGCGCATTTTGCAACACGCCCTTTTCTTAACTTAATGACATTGCCGAAGCAGGGAGAAAGGCGGTTTTTTACAAAATAAGACAAATCAGACCCGTTGCGCCCTCGTTGACGATGCGGTTTAAAGTGCCTTTGAATCTGCCTCGGACGTCCTCCGGCATCCGAATGACCTTGGCGGTAAGGCCCTCCTGGATGAGATCATATACGGATTTGCCGAAGATATTGCTTTCCCACAGCTTGTCAGGGTCTTCCCCGGACAGATAATTGATCAGTTCCTGGGATTGCTGCTCGCTGCCCACCATGGGGCTAATCTCGGTATCAATGTCCACCCGGATCATGTGGATGGAGGGAGCACCGGCTTTTAGCTTGACACCAAAAGCACCGTTTTTTCGCAGTACCTCGGGGGTTTGAAGGGTCATTTCCTCGGCGGTGGGCATGACGATGCCGTAACCTGTGGCCTTAACGGCGGAGAGGGCATCGGAGATCTTGTCATACTCCCTTTTAACGGCGCTCAATTCCGTCAGCAGTTTCAGAAGCTCTGCGTCTGTGGAGATGGAAAGCCCGGCTTTGCTGCTGAGGATCTCATAGAACAGCGCTTCCGGGAAGCGGATGGTGCAGCTGATTGTACCGCTGCCCAGATCCATGGGATGTACGGTGTGCTCTAAAACCCCTTCCACATCGTCCAGAGCGGCCAGGGCTTTTTCTGCCTGACCAAGGGTGTGGATCTGGTCGGCGCTGCGCAACAGGGTCTCGAAAAGGGCGGATTTTACCGGATGCTCCGCCTCCAGCGCATCCATCCACCGGGGCAGATGGATCCGAAGCTCTCCCAGAGGAAAGGCGTAGAGTATTTCTTTCAGCAGTTGGGCGATGCCGTCGGCGGTCAGGGCCTGACAGTCGGCAATGGCGCTTTCAATGTCAAATTCAGTGCGCAGCTGTGCCTGCAATGCCTTTGCTGCCTCCCCATGGGAATCCCGGGTGTTGATGATCACAAGAAATGGCTTTCCCGTGGCCTTCATATCCCGGATGGCCCGGGCTTCTGCTTCCACATAATCCTCCCGGGGAATATCGGTGATGGTACCATCGGTGGTCACGACGATGCCGATGGAGCAATGCTCCTGCATCACCTTTTGGGTGCCCAGTTCCGCCGCTTCCGTCATGGGGATCTCGTGGTCGAACCAGGGGGTGGTGACCATCCGGGGCACGCCGTCCTCTTCCGCACCCACAGCGCCCCGAACCATGTAGCCGACGGAGTCGATCATCCGCACCCGGAGCTTGACCTTTCCGTCCGGGGAGATCTCCACCGCTTCCTCCGGCACGAATTTCGGCTCCGAGGTCATGATGGTCTTGCCGGAGCCACTTTGGGGCAGTTCGTCCCTGGCCCGCTCCCGGAGGTAGGGATCGTCGATCCGGGGGATCACCAGCTGCTCCATGATCCGCTTGATCAGGGTGGACTTGCCGGTGCGCACAGGCCCCACCACTCCTACATAAATATTGCCGCCGGTCCTGGCGGCAATGTCCGCATAGATGTTTTCCATAGCCAGCCTCCTCATACGGCAGGAGGAAAGCTCCTGCCATGGTCTAAGACAGGGTATGTCCCGGAAAAGAAGAATAGAACACAGGCTGTCCAAAAAGAAATGCAGAAAAAACAAATTTTTTGCAAAAATAACATTTGACAAATGGGGCAAAAGCCTATATAATATCTAAGCATGACTGCGAAGAGGGGGATAGTATGCTTCTAGGGTTGTCGAAAATAATGGACTGCCCCGGTGCGTCCGTATCCTTTTCCACCAGCGTGGATTTGCGTGATCTTCGATATGGCGACTGTTATCCGGTGGATGAGCCGGTGCTGGCAGAGGGCTCGGTGCGAAATACCGCCGGCGTGCTGGTAATGACAGGCTCCATCCATACCACCATCCATGGCGTTTGCGACCGCTGCGCCGATGACTTTGAGGAAGCTGTGGAAATTCCTCTGAATGTGGTCCTGGTGACGGAGCTGAGCAACGAAGAGAACGAAGATGAATGGGTATTCCCTCTGGAAGGCGAAAACGCCAACTTGGATGATATCGTTCGCACGGTTTTCGTGCTGAACATGGATACCAAGCTGCTGTGTAAGCCCGATTGCAAAGGTATCTGCTGCCGTTGCGGCGCAAACCTCAACCGGGAGAGCTGCACTTGCCAGAAGGAACTCGATCCCCGTTTTGCTGCTTTGAAGCAGCTTCTCGAAAAGTAAAACCATAAGAATGCTGCCCATATAAGCAGTTTGACCAAGGAGGTGTCATCCATGGCTGTCCCTAAGTGTAAAGTATCCAAGGCCCGTCGTGATAAGCGTCGTGGCTCCAACTGGAAGCTGTCTGCTCCCAGCGTGTCCGTTTGCCCCAAGTGCGGTGAGCCCGTCATGCCCCACAGAGCTTGCAAGGCTTGCGGCTCTTACAATGGCCGTCAGGTCCTGGCCGCCAAGGCTGACTAAGGCGGGAAAATGCGTCAAACGCAGAGGAAGGCTTCGGCCTTCCTCTTTTTCCTTTTTCAGGGAAGTTTTGAAAAAGGATAAAACTGTGAATTTTTTAAGAATTGGCATAGTTTTCGTTGCTTTTCACCGGGATCTGTGCCATAATAACTGTTAGACATTTACTTCGAAAGGAGCGATCATTATGGCGAAGCCTTTGGTTGCCATCGTAGGCAGACCCAACGTGGGCAAATCCATGCTCTTCAATAAGCTGACCGGCCAGCGTACTTCCATCGTGGAGGATACCCCCGGCGTGACCCGTGACCGCATTTACGGTGACTGCGAGTGGTGCGGCCGCACCTTCTCTCTGGTGGATACCGGCGGTATCGAACCCAGCACCGATAACGATATGCTGAAATTCATGCGCCGGCAGGCGGAGATCGGTATCGAACTGGCGGATGCCATCATCATGGTGGTGGATGTTCGCTCCGGCGTTACCGCTGCCGACCAGGATGTGGCGACCATGCTGCGTAAAAGCAAAAAGCCCGTGTGCCTGGCGGTGAACAAGTGCGACTCTGTGGGTCTTGTGAACCCGGATGTGTACGAATTCTATGGGCTTGGCATCGGTGATCTGTTTGAAACTTCCGCTGTCCATGGTCACGGCACCGGCGATATGTTGGATTGGGTGCTGGAGAATATCCCGGCAGAGGACGAAAACCAGGAAGAGGACGACATCATCAAGGTCGCCATCGTTGGCAAGCCCAATGTGGGCAAATCCAGCCTGCTCAACCGGATTTTGGGGGAGGAGCGGGTGATCGTGTCCAACGTGGCAGGCACCACCCGGGATGCCATCGACTCTTACTATGAAAATGAGACTGGTAAGTATTGCTTCATCGATACCGCCGGTATGCGCCGCAAGAGCAAGGTGGATGATGCCATCGAGCGTTACTCCAATATGCGCTCCATCAATGCCATTGAGCGGGCGGATGTGTGCCTGATCCTCATTGATGCCAACGACGGCGTGACGGATCAGGATACCAAGATCGCGGGCCTTGTCCATGAGGCCGGCAAGGCTGCCATCATCGTGGTGAACAAGTGGGATGCAGTGGCGGATAAGGAGACCAACACCATGCGGGATAAGGAAGCCGCGGTGCGGGATGGCTTGAGCTACATGACCTATGCGCCTGTGGTGTTCCTGTCCGCATTGACGGGCCAGCGGGTGGACAAGCTCTATGAGGTGATCCAGGAAGTTCACAAGCAGAACACCAGCCGTATCACCACTGGTGCGCTGAACAGTGTCCTGGCGGATGCCACCGCCCGGGTGCAACCGCCCACGGACAAGGGCCGCCGCCTGAAGATCTACTACATGACCCAGGCCAGCACCAAGCCCCCCCACTTTGTCATTTTCTGCAATGATGCCAGACTTTTCCATTTCTCCTACCAGAGATATCTGGAAAATCAGATCCGGGAGGTCTTCGGCCTGAAGGGTACGCCGGTTCGTATCACCATTCGCCAGAAGGGCGATAAGGAGGAATGACCATGGCCTTTGGAATTGTGATCGCCATGCTGAGCGCTTATTTGCTGGGCAATCTCAACGGCTCCGTGTGCATTTCCAGGCTCCTTGCCGGAGATGACGTGCGCAGCCATGGCAGCGGCAATGCGGGCCTTACCAATTTCTTCCGCAGTTACGGCGGATGGAGCACACTGCTGGTTATATTGGTGGATGTGATCAAGACCGTGGCGGCAAGCTACGGTGCCGGGCTGATGCTCAAGAGCTTCGGACAGTATCAGCTGGGTCTGGTCCTGGGCGCTGCCGCCGTGTCCGTCGGTCACGATTTTCCGGCACTGCTGGGCTTTAAGGGCGGCAAGGGAATCCTGTGCGGCTTTACGGCGGCACTGATCCTTGATTGGCGCATTGCGCTGGTGATGCTGGCGGTGTTCGCCATCGCCTTTGGCATCACCCGGTATGTGTCCCTGGGCTCTGTGCTGGGGGCCATCACCTGCACCATTGGTTTTGGCTTTATCCACTGGGGCAACTGGCCCATGTGCATCGGCGGAATGGTGCTGGGGCTGCTGGCGGTGTATATGCACCGGGGCAACATCGCCCGGCTGGTCAGGGGAACGGAATCCAAGGTACATTTGATTCATAGGGACTTGAATAAATGAAAATTGCAGTGATTGGAAGCGGTGCCTGGGGCACGGCCCTGGCTATTTGCCTGTGCAAAAACGGTCATGAGGTGACCCTCTGGGTCCGGGATGAGCAGAAGGCGAAAGCCATGGCGGACAGTCGGCAAAATCCCCGGCTTGTGGAGATCAAGCTGCCGGAACAATTGAAGATCACAGCGGCGCTTTCCTGCGTGTCGGGAATGGACCTGGTCGTCATGGCAAGCCCGTCCTTTGCTTTGCGGGAAGTCAGCCGACAGGTGGCACCCTTTTTAACCGGGGAGACGGTCATGGTCTCTGTGACCAAGGGCATCGAGCAGGGAACGCTGCTGCGGATGAGCCAAATCGTGGAGCAGGAAACGGCCCACCCGGTGGTGGCACTCACCGGACCCAGCCATGCGGAGGAAGTTGCCAGAGGCATTCCCACCGGATGCGTGGCTGCAAGTGCCAATCAGACCCATGCGGAACTGGTGCAGGATGTGTTTATGTCCGATACCTTCCGGGTGTATACCAGCCCTGATATCGTGGGCGTGGAATTGGGCGGCGCACTGAAAAATGTCATCGCCCTTTGCGCCGGTGTTACCGACGGTATGGGCTTTGGGGACAATACCAAGGCCATGCTCATGACCCGTGGCTTGACGGAAATCGCAAGACTGGGGGCATCCATGGGCGCAAGCCGGGATACCTTCGGGGGCCTTGCGGGGGTGGGCGATCTGATCGTCACCTGTACATCCCCACATTCCAGAAACCGCCGGGCGGGTCTGCTCATTGGCAAGGGCATGGCGCCGGATCAGGCCATGGCAGAGGTAGGCGCTGCGGTGGAAGGCTATTATGCCGCCAAATCTGCCTGGGCCCTAGCCCAGCGGCAGGGTGTGGATATGCCCATTATCCATGCGGCCTATGCGACTTTGTATGAAAATATCGAAACTGCCCGGGTGGTGGAGACCCTCCTGTGCCGTCAGAGAAAGGCGGAGCTGGAGGATGCCAGCTGGGGTTAAATGAGAAAATGGCTGTGGGAATGCCCACAGCCATTTCTAAGATTGTTGAAAAACTGTCGTTTTGCGAGGTGAACGACTTGCCTCTCCCTTTGGGAGAGGTGTCACGGCAAATGCCGTGACG
>CAZVAB010000097.1:0-5732 GCA_964625045.1 uncultured Oscillospiraceae bacterium
TTCATTTCAGAACCGCACTTCTCGCAGACGGGATGTTCTTCTCTGTACTCAATTTGTTCAATCGGAAGCTCGCTCATCCAGTCATCATGGGTACGCTTTTTCTTGCGCTGATGCTCCGGAACAGTGATGGTTTCTTCCTGCACAGGTACAGATTCCGACCGGAGGTTCCCGAACAAAGAAAGCTGCTGACCATTTTCCATAATGATGGCAGACTGCTCTGTTTTGCGTCCGAACATCTGCTTTTTCAGCCACGCCATCTGCTGCTGCAGCTCTGCAAGTTCCTCTTTCAAAACACTGACTTCCGAACGGAGTGCGGCATTTTCTTCTGCTAATGACAGTTTATTCTGTACTGTATTTTTCTCAGACATACCGCACACCGACCTTCATTTTGTGATACATTTATTATACCACAAAACGACTGAAAAAGCAAGGAAAATCGCCGGATTTTCCTTGCTTTCATGTCAATATACCGCACTCGGTTTTCCATCCTTGATTGCCTTGGGCTGTTCGATCATCAGGCCTTCCAATAGCCATCTGGTTTGCTGCGGCGTGAGCAGTCTTGCTTCTGTTTTGTTTCGTGGCCATTGGAATTGTCCGTTATCCAATCGCTTATACAAAAGCAGAAATCCGTCGCCCTCCCAGAGCAATCCTTTGATGCGGTCACGCCGTCTGCCGCAGAACAGAAACAAAGCGGTACTGAACGGATCCAGCTGCAGCTGACCTTGGATGATTTCGGCAAGTCCGTCAATGGAACGACGGAGGTCGGTGTAGCCTGTCACCAGGTATACCTGCTGAGATGTTGACAGATCGTTCAGCATAATTCCCGCACCAATGCCAGCAGCGTTTCGGGATTCACATCGGTCGGCAGGGAGATTTGCAATCCGTTCTTTTCCATGCGAATATCTGGGGTGCATTTCGGTAAGGTTACCGGTACGATCGCAGGTGCGGACTCCAGATACTGCGCTCGCACTTTCTTCAAGTGATAGTAATAGGTTTTGGGATTGACTCCGTTTTGCGCACACCATTTCTGAACGGTCATTCCGCTTGCCTGCTGTGCTTCGATCTGGGCTGACCATTCCTGCAGGCGTACCTCCTGCTTAAACGCTTTGATGGCTGTTGTTTTTGATTCCATATCCTTCCTCCTGTGTCCAATGAACTCCAACTTACTCCATGGACTGTTTTGAACTGTTCAAGTTCGTTCATGGAGTTGCTTGGAGTTTATTATACTGCTTTAGACGCATGGAGGGTAGGTGCGGGGGATTTGACGGGTACTTTGCGAGAGCCAATGCGGAGCTGATCCGCCGTGCCAACAAGCATTGCAGAGGAAGCAGAAGAAAAGCACCACCGGTTTTCAAGGAGTTTACACTCTCCGTTCCGACGATGCAGTTTGAAGATCCGATCAGGCAGGCAGAATACATTTACAGTTTGATAGAGGTGCGAAAATGAATGTAATAACTATTCCGGCAAAGCCGCAAAAGGGCAGCAATGCCGCAAAGGCGGAAGTGAAAAAACTTCGAGTAGCGGCGTACTGCCGTGTCTCCACCGACAATGAAGAACAGGCAACCAGCTACGAAGCACAGATTGCCCACTACAGAGAATTTATCAGTTCTAATCCCGATTGGGTACTTGTGGATGTTTATGCCGATGACGGTATCAGTGCAACGTCTACCAAGAACCGTGAGGAGTTCAACAGGATGATCGAGGACTGCAAACAGGGGAAGATCGACATGATCTTCACAAAGTCCATCAGCCGTTTTGCCCGAAATACCGTGGATTGTCTGAACTACATCCGTGATCTGAAAGGAATGAACATTCCGGTATTTTTCGAGAAAGAGTCCATCAACACGATGGACGCAAAGGGTGAAGTCATGCTCACCATCATGGCGTCACTTGCACAGCAGGAATCCGAGTCTTTAAGCCAGAATGTGAAGCTGGGTTTGCAGTATGGCTTTCAGCAGGGCAAGGTCATGGTGAATGCACGGCTGTTTCTCGGATATGACAAGGATGAAGAAGGCAATCTCGTCATCAATCCGGAACAGTCGGAAATTGTTAAGCGGATTTTCCGTGAGTACCTTGAGGGTGCAAGCTGTAAGAAGATCAGCAGAGGGCTGGAGCGTGACGGCATTCTGACCGTCCGTGGCAGCAGCCGATGGCATGACAGCACGATACGAAAGATCCTTGAAAATGAAAAGTACATGGGAGATGTTCTGCTGCAAAAGACCTATACTGTGGACTTTCTCCGCAAAAAGCGAGTAGTGAATAACGGCGTGATGCCGCAGTACTACATTGAGGGACATCATGAGCCGATCATTCCAAAAGAACTCTTTCTGAAAGTGCAGGAAGAAATTGCAAGGCGTGGTTCGGAGCGTGATTGTCTGGGCAAGAAGCGAGGGTTCAGTTCCAACCATTGCTTTTCACAGATGGTGTACTGTGCTGAGTGCGGAGAGCAGTACCGCCGAATCCACTGGAACAATCGAGGCAAGAAATCCATCGTGTGGCGTTGCACCACCCGACTGCATGACAAGGAAAAGTGCTGTGCGAGGACGGTCAGCGAGACATTGCTGCAGGATGCCTTTCTGGATGCGGTCAATGAGATGCTTGGTGACAGTTCGGTTTATCTGAAACGGCTGAAAGAGAATCTCGAAACTGCCATTCACCTGACAAATCCCGATTCGGCAGAAGCACTTGCTGCAAGGATGTCGGCATTGCAGCAGGAACTGATCGACCGCACCAGCCGTCGTGAGAATTATGACGACCTTGCGGAAGAAATCCTCCACCTACGTGAGGTACAGGCACAGACGGTGATGGACGATGCCGCCAAAGCCGAACATAAGAAACGCATTCGGGTGCTTCGGGCGTTTATCCGTTCTCAGCCACATGGAATCACGGTGTTTGATGAGACGCTGGTGAAGCATTTGGTGGAGAGGGTGACGGTGTTCGGGGATTATCTGGTGTTTCGGTTGAAGTCGGGGGTGGAAGTTGTGGTGGAGAAGTGAATGGGTAGAGGGAAGCCCGCATCACTGGTGATTCAGTGGTGAGGGGGGGTATTGGCACACAAATTATGAATATTTTATGGTAGATTTTCCCTCAACAGTCACTGAAAATTGTCCAAGAATAATTTTATACTGTTTAAAAACAGAACAAACAGCAAAGAAAATCTCCATGATTTTATTTTCTATCCCTACAATTTTCATGATTTCTTCAAATTCATGATCGTTTGGATGTGCGTCTCGGATGCATCTGATTTTTGAAGCATCAGCATAGTCAATATTCAGCGCATCTATCCAATGATTTCCAAAGTAAAAATAGCTGATCGACCCGTCACATGAGCCATTATCAGGGGCATAAAGAGAATCTAATTCATCTTTGTATTTGAGATATACCTCTCTGATTTCAGAAACACAGGATTCCGGTATTTGATAAAAATGTTCTTTTGCAAGAATTTGCGGAAATACATATTCACGGACTTCAATAATTCCTGTGTCATAAAGAATAAAGGAAAAACCGCCATATCCTCCAAGCATTTCATCTCCTGCATTGAGATTTGCATATCCGAATACTATTCCCTCCAGTTTTCTCTTTGTTAATGGTATTGTTGTTTTTTCCATTTCGAGAAGTTCGTCATAACTATATTTTTTCTTCATTCGTTTCTCATTCCTTTTGACTGATATTAAGGCATTTTCACGCCGACATCCAATCCCCACACTCTCACACCCGTGTTATCCAATCCACACACAAATATGCTTTACTTTACCAGAAGAAAGCGGAGATAATCGAGATCGAGAACCTCAGCATTTACTTTTGCAATTTCTTTGAGAAAAAAAGAGGCCAAGTTGGCATTCAGTTCAAAAAGATAACCCATATTGCCGTTACCATCTTTGTCAAAAGGAGCATATTTTACGTTACAATATTCCATGATCTTATTTTTAAATGCACCGTGCTTAAGAGGTGTTTTTAACGGATAATATTCACAGTCAATCCTTCGACCATCTTTTTCCCATTGCGTCCAGTCACCCGTGGTTAGATCTGGTCGTGCACTATCTTTATATGCAGACTTGGCACAGCTAATAGCCATAATATAGCCGTTAGAACAATGAAAGATAACATCTCCCTCACGAACATCCATCAAGCGATCCCAGTGATGGCAAGTAGTCCCACCCTTTGTATATTTAGGTGCCCACATAAACTGTCCTCTGCACTCTTCATCGTACGTATTTCCTTGGAATACAAGGAATGTAAGTGCTTGCCCGTCAATACGGATAGAAGGGGTGTGTTCTTTTATGTTTCCGGTTTCCTTAAATGATGTAGCTTGAATAGTTTCAAGTTTAGTAGCTTCTTCTGAAGCATTTTTAACTGCTTCCTTAGCAGCCTTGACATCTTCTTTTGATTTCTTAATTTCTTTTTTTATAGCATTCATAATTGTATCATCCACTGTAACGAGGAAACCTTCAAATGCCTTGGGATATTGGAATTTGCTAGTCTTTGAAGCAAACTCGACAGTAATAAAGAATTCATCGTGAGCGATTACAGTACCAACTCCAAGAATTTTATGTTTGACTTTTATATTAATCAGTTTTACCATAGCGGAGCTCCTTTAACATTTTTACGATTCTGTGTGGCTTTTTAATTTGAAAACCAATCTAACGCACGCCCGTTATCCAATCCCCACACAAATATGCGTGTGCGTGTATTTGTTGTCATCGTTCATTTCCCCGTGATTTCTTCTCACGCACACCCAAAACGCCTGTGCCGAGGAAGAAATCAAGAGGCTGATTTTTGAAAAAGTGCGTAGAACTGGGCTTTACCGTGATCTGATCCATGCACGGTATACCACTCATCCTCAAGCAGTATCCCAACTCGGATTCGGGCATTATCCCTTATCCCTCGACATCAAAACCACGCACTCAACATGAGAATCATTGTCCAGACAAACACTGATATCTTCCTCAATAATGGGAAGTCTGAATTTGATGGACTTTATCCACTGTCCATTAGGCTGGCGGTCTTCATAAACCTGTATTTCAGAAACAAGCGACTCCATGAGCTGTCGTCTTTCGACCTCATTCATGACGACATACAGCTCCTTAAAGTAAACCAGCACCTTGTAGATATTGTTACTCGTCAATTTCTCTGTCTCAATCGCCTGTTTCTTGGCTCTTGCAGCAATCAGAAGATTTTCAATTTCCTCTATCTTATCATACATGTTGTAGAGGCGGTCATCAAGGTCAGCCTTGCGTTTGATGTAATGCTTGTCATCGGGGTCAAGGGAGTCAATCTCTTCCATCAGTTTCTTTTTTGTTGCATAAGCCTGACGCAGCTGCTTTTCGTAATTCCGCAGTTCCTGTTCAATAGCAGTCGTATCAACCTGCATATTGATTTTATCTTTCATCATAGCGGCGAACTTCGGCTTGCTTACAAGTTTCGTGATGATTTCTGCAACAGAATTGTCAAGTAACTCCTCGTTAATCTGGCGTTTGTAATCACACTTATGTCCTCGATGCATATCACGGTGCTTACAGCCATAATAGAAGAAATCCTTGTATTTCGTGCCATCACTTTTACGCTTGCTGCATTTGTTACCATACATTCCAGCACCGCATACTGGGCATTTTACAATGCCGGACAGCAGATGAACTCTGGCATCTTTTCCACGATTCACATGCTCGTATTTTTTCTTCATAGCAAGCAGTTTCACCTGTGCAGCCTGCCACAGTTCTTCTGAAACAATGGGC